>CADDZN010000035.1 GCA_902812375.1 bacterium
CGATCGATCACCGGGAACCACGTCGATTGAACCTGCACCATCAAGCGATGCCCTCTGAGAAAGACGTGATCGCGATCGCGTAGCGGAATCTGCCATTCAAGCGGAATGTTCGGCTGTAAGGGAGATGGATGTTCGTAACTCTTTAGATACCGCCCACGCCGAACTTCCATCGCCACCGGCAGCTCATACCCGTTCATCGAGCGCGCGAACTCTCCCGGACCAGGACCGGCGTCGGGATTCCACTTCGGCTTCTCGGCGCTGTCGGGATAGACATCGATCAGCTTCACAATGAAATCGGCATCTGTGCCGGACGTCGACGCGAATAAAGTCGCCGAGACAGGGCCCGTAATAGTGAGATCGTTTGGCAATGGCGCGCTCACGTAGGTGAGAACGTCGGGCCGATTGTCGACGAACCGCTGATCGGCAACTTCCCACGTTCGCCAGTCGGCTCCGGGATAAGTGGGCGAGATCGGACGCCGCCGATAAGGAACCGGGCTCGCCGGATCGGAGATGTATTCCCGATATCCGGCACGGTTGCCCCCGCGTGGCGCGTTGAACGACAGCGTTCCGTCGCACTGCAGATACAAACTCGTCGGTCTCGAATTAGCCGGCGGCCACTCGGTGTAAGTTCGCCAGCGATTCCCGCCGAGCTGGTACGTCGTCACCCGCCACATCGGTTTGTCGCCGACACCGTGCAGGTAATACCGGAAGAACGGCGCCTCGATGTTGTTACGAAACTCAACCGCGGTCTCCGCGCCGAGCGGAACGATGCCGATGCTGTCACCCTTCGCGCCGTGCCATCCGCCGTGATACCACGGTCCCGCCACCATGAAGTTCGTGTGATCCGGATCGTGCTCGGCTGCGTGACGAAAGATCTGCCACGGTCCCCACGGATCTTCCTGATCGTAGAATCCGGCGACGTTGAGATTCGGAACCGTCGACGAATGCAGTCGATTGGTCCACGCCGAGCGCTGCCAGAAGGAATCGTAATTCGGATGCGCGACGATGTCGTTCCAGCGCGGAATCGTCCCGTGCAAGAAAATCGCGTTGATGTTCGAGAGCGGCCCCAGTCGCAGATACCATGAGTAGGTGTCGTAGACGTCGAAATCGAAGTGGGTGTTCTTGTTCTTGTCCGCCTCCTCGAGCACCGCGTACTCGAAAGCGTAGCTCTCCCGCAGCGCGCCGTAGCGGTGCTCGTCGTCGTTCATCCACTGATCGGTGGGTGATGCCTGCTCACTGATTGCCTTGAGCGCTGGATGTGGTCCGAGGAGCGCCAGGCCCGCAGTCAGCCCGTCGTATGAGACGCCCCACATTCCGACGCGTCCGTTGTTGTTCGGGACGTTTTTGACGAGCCAATCGATGCTGTCGTACGCATCGGTGGTTTCGTCGGTCGCCTTCGGATTGGAGAGATCGCGCGGCGGCGAGAAGATCCGGAAGTTGCCTTCGGACTTGAATCGCCCGCGCAGATTCTGGAAGACGAAGATGTATCCGTCGCCGTAGAGGGCGCGGAAGCTATTGGGTACCCGCGGTGGCGCGGCAGATGGAACGCCGTACGGAGTGCGCTCGAAGAGAATCGGCAGTGGACCTGTCCTGCCGGTCGGGGTAAGGATGGCAGTCTGCAGATGAACGCCGTCGCGGACGGGGATCATCACTTCCTGATAGGTGAACGGCGGTGGCGCGGTCGGTGCAGATGGTTGTTGTGAATAGACTGCGTTCGCTGTAGTCAGCACCAACGCGGAAGCGAGAAATCGGGCGACGGGCATCGATATCCTCCGTTGTCGGAAGAAATTGCCGACTCTCCCGCCGTTTGCAAGAAATGACTCTGTGATTCGCTGAACCTCGAGGGTCAGGCAATCGCGGTGGTCAACACACTCGAAATCGCATCCCGCATCCCGCATCCCGCCTACGCGCTCTCGAGGCCCAGTCGTTTCACCAGCTCCAGATATCGGCCATCGCCCCTGATAGGATCGAGCCGCGGATGCACCCGCAGCAGTATCAATCCCGGCGCGCGCTCCTGGATCGCGATCTCCAGCCAGCGGAACGCATCATCGACATCGCCGAGACTTGCGTGCAGCACCGCGATCCCCCACGCCGATACGACGCGAGTTTCGCGCGCCTTGATCAACTCAGCGAGGATGCGCCTCGCTTCATTTACGTTTCCGGATGCGGCCTCCAGATGCCCGAGTCCCAACGACGGTCCCGCGATGCCACCCGAAAGACGACGACCTTCTTCGTAGGCGGCGCGCGCTTCATCGAAGCGGCCGAGTGCCTCGAGTGATCGCGCGAGTCCGGTGTGCGCGCCGTCGAAACGCGGATCCAGCTCGATCGACATCCGGTACTGGAACACCGACTTCTCGTATTCCCGCGCGAAATAGTGTGCGTCGCCGACGCCCGTATAAATGATCGCTGCGAGCGGATCGAGACTCACCGATTTGGTCATCGCCTCGAGTGCCTCGGCGTGACGCTCGAACGCATACAGAGCGCGCCCAAGCAGATTCTGCGCGTGCGCGAGACCGGGATTCAGCTCGACCCCTTTTTGCAAGGCGCGGAGCCCAGCCGCCACATCACCGGTGTGCGACAGGATGGTGCCGATCGATACATGTGCGTCGGGAAGCAGAGGGTCCAACTGCAGCGCCCTGTTCGCTGCCGTCGTTGCGGCGGCTGCCGCCTCCGTGGGCGCAACCATGCCTCGAATCGCCTGGAAGATCAGGCAATCCGCCAGGGCAGTCCAAGCGAGCGCCGAATCTGGATCGAGCTCGATTGCGCGCCGCGCGTGACGCAGGCCGACCTCGAACGCTTCAGGTGAGCCGCCAAAAAACGCGTGACGGCTCCTCAGATACTCGAGATGCGCTTCCGGATTTACCGGCGCGCGATTCGCAAGATGCTTAGCCTCTGTAGGCGAAATGTGGATCGCAATCTCCTTCGCCACCGTCTCGGCCAGCTCACTCTGCATAGCGAGCACATCCCCGAGGTCCCGGTCGTAGCGCTCTGCCCACAGAGTCTCGTCGGTACGCGCAACTGCTAGCTGCACGCTCAGTCGCACGCGCTTGCCGACAAGGAGCACGGATCCTTCGAGGACGGCATCGACATTGAGCTCGCACCCGATCTCAGGCAGTGTCTTACCGGCGTTCTTGTACTTCATCGCCGATGTGAGCGATATCACCCGCAGCGCTTTGATACGCGCGAGATCCGAGATGAGGGACTCCGTCATTCCGTCGGCGAAGTATTCCTGCGCGGGGTCCTGGGACACGTTACGGAGCGGGAGCACGGCAATCGCGCGAATTACATCGCGGGGTGCGAGCGGTAGCGCAGCAGTAGGTGCGCCCGCCCGAATTCCGCGCAGCACCTGGTCGATGTGCGCGGCCGAAGTCGGACGCTCCGCTGAATCCTTGCGCAGGCATTGCGCGACCAGCCGGTCGAGTGGTTCAGGCACGTCCGGCCGAAACGAGCGCACGCTCGGGGCTGCCTGACTGATGATGCTGAACATCAGAGCCTCGGCGCGCTCCTTCACGAAGGGTCGGCGCCCAGTGAGCATCTCGAAGAATATTACGCCAAGCGCATAGATATCCGTTCGCGCATCGCAGACTTCTCCCAGCAACTGTTCGGGAGACATATACGGCAGGGAGCCGAGTACCATGCCTGCTTGCGTGATTCTGCCGGCTGTCGCCTCGCCGGAGAGCAGCATCGCAATGCCGAAGTCGAGGATTTTCGGATTGCCATCGGACGTCAGAGCGATGTTTCCCGGTTTCAGGTCGCGGTGCAGAAATCCGTGGCGGTGCGCGTTGTCGAGTGCATCGGCGATCGCAATACCAAGTCGAAGAACTTCATCGATGGGGAGTGGTCCCGATTCGACACGGGACTGCAGCGTTCCGCCGCGCACGTACTCCATAACGAGGAACTGACAGCCGGCGATGTTATCGAAGTCGAAGATCGTAGCCACGCCGGGATGCGACAAACGCGACAGTACCAGCGCTTCACGGCGGAATCGTTCGCTCGACGTCGGATCACCGACGTTTCCGCGCAGCATCTTGATAGCGACATCTCGATCGAGATTGTCATCGTGTGCTTTCCACACTTCGCCCATGCCGCCTTCTCCAATGCGCTCGAGCAGACGGTAGCGGCCGAGGTTCATTCCGGGGGTGGCCGGTGATCGCTCGGCGGAGAGAGAGCGGATGCTGGCTGTCACGAACGCAAAATATCGCTGTAGCGAACCACCTGCACTATTATGTGACCACCACACACCCGGGGAGACGGCAGGCTGCAGAAAACACTGTGGGATGCGCGAGCGCGGGATCGACTGCTGGAGAGGCTCGATCGTTTGATGCCCGACGCCAAGGCGCGCTGGGGAAGGATGTCGCCGCTGCAAATGCTCGCGCATCTGGCCGACTGGATGTCGATGGTGAGTGGAGATATCGCGACTACACCCAGACGCGCCCTGCTTCGCCATCCGCCCCTCAAGCAGCTCGCGATCTACTGGCTTCCCTTTCCGAGAGGCATTGCCACGTCGCCCGAGTTGATCAGCAGAGCGCCATCGGAGTGGAGCGTCGAACGAGCTTTAGTATGTGAGCGCGTGACGTCGTTCGAGAAATTGTATTCGAAGACCGAATGGCCCGAGCATCCGGTGTTTGGCAGAATGACGCCGCGCGCCTGGGGAGTGTTTGCCTACCGGCATATGGATCACCATTTGAGGCAGTTTGGCGTCTGAGCATCGACGTGTTCGCCGCGATGGATGCGCGTGATCGCCTTCGTCGTGTGCGTTCCGAGTATCGTCGTCGGAATCTGACTGTGCTAACCTCGCGACGTATCGGCCACAATGAACGTGGGAATAGGCGGACAAGGGCGGACGGAGCGGAAACAGGCGGATGGCTCATAGTGGCGTCCCCATGTCCGACCATTTTTCTGCATTATTTCGTCGAGTAAGTTCCTTCCTCACGGCTGACAGGGAGATTCGATGGCTCAAAAGATTGTCTACTGGATCTGCACGGCGCTCGCGTGCCTCGCGCTGTTCGGTTCACTGTCGTACCTCACAGGGAGCAAAGAGGTTGTCGAGGGTTTCGCCAAAGCCGGCTATCCGCAGCACCTCCGAATAGTTCTCGGAATTGCGAAGCCCCTCGCCGCGATCGTGCTGTTGTTGCCAGGATTCGCGTTGCTCAAGGAATGGGCATACGCGGGCGTGACCTTCGCCTTGGTGATGGCGACGATCTCCGCCTATCTCTCCGCAGATAACCACTGGACGCTGGCGCTAGCGCTCCTGGTGCTCGTAGCAGTCTCCTATTTCACCAGACCGCCGAGTCGCCGAGTGTGGCGGACGCGCAGCGAAAATGTTCCGATCGCTACTCTCACGTAGTAGTTGGCGAGCGCAAGCTCGCCAACTACCCATATCACTGAGCCTTTCGTAAATCCTGAATCGCCCCCTACGCTCCTGGCGGGGGCTCGTTTACTCCGCTCTTCGTGGTTTCCGTGCCCGACGCCGTGCGCGTGGTGAGAGTCCCATCGCCCACCGCTGTACCAGTGCTGACGTTGCGGTTGCCCGGATAACCCGTAGCTGACGAAGCGTAGGTCTCGCGGACGACGGTGCGATTGCGTCCACTGACAAGTGCTATCAGAACGAGAAGTACCACTATCGCCACCGCGACTATCCCCCAGAATCCGCCTGGGAAGTTCCGCGTCGTCGCAGTTGTAGTCGTGATGTCCGTCGTAGTCGTCTTACCGGTCGTCGTTACCGTTGGTGTGGTCCCTTGCGGAGCTGCCGTTGCCGCGTTCGACTGCGGCGCTGCTGAACTGCCCGCGTCGGGTGTCGCCGCCGTTCCGGCGGCTCCTGTCGGAGCGTTATTCGTGGTGCTTTGATCCTGGCCGTATGCCGCGACGGCGCAGAGGCACAATGTCGCCCCCGCCAGCACGGTAGTGAGCCTCGAGCGTGCCTTCCGCATAATCCCTCCAGAGAGTGGAATTGATCAGCCTTACTCATCGGGCAGAAGTCACGCCAGCGGATCAGATCGCCCGGGAACGGGAGAGCCTGACCGCGACAACTGGCGCACGCCTTGCGGCTCGCACTACGTATTTGTAACGGACCAAAAAACAGATTCAGGCAACGGAGGAATGATGAAAGCACTTGAGATTATGACGCCGAACCCGGCGTGCGTAACACCGGATACGAGCGCCCAGGAAGCGGCGCGTCTGATGGAACAGAACGACTGCGGCTGTCTACCAGTAGTGGAGGACACAAAGACCAACCGCCTGGTTGGAGTGGTAACTGACCGCGACCTCGCCTTGCGCGCTCTCGGCGCGAACAAGGGTCCGGAGACGAAAGTACGCGACGTGATGTCCACCTCCCCGAGCTGCTGCGGTCCGGATGACGATATCGATGCGGTCGAGCAGATCATGGCGGAACAGCAGGTACGTCGCGTTCCAGTCGTCGATCGTGCGGGTTGCTGCGTCGGAATAATTGCGCAGGCTGATATCGTGCGGGACGATCGCGCTGCGACGGATCGCGAAGTGGTGCGCGTGGTCGAGCGCATCTCTGAGCCGACGCCGCGCTCGAGGCGAGAACCCGAGATCGGTGTGCAGCGAGAGCAGAGACTCTGACGTCGTCGCGCCATTCACCGTTGTCGACCAGCTCGCGCACGTTACGGTAGCGCTCCCAGAAGCCAGATCTCGGGGATAGGGCAAATGCTCCTCGCGGCGATCATCGCGATGATCGCCGCGCCTGGCGCAGCAACCGCTCAGGGGGCCCGCGTGTTCGAAGGCGCACCGGCGGCGAGCTGGATCGCGCCCGCTGGAGCTCCCGAAGACAGCTTCACCGTATTCCACGCACGACGAGCATTCGACCTCGCGAGCGTCCCCACGCATTTCGTGGTTCACGTGTCCGCCGACGACCGGTATCGATTGTACGTCAATGGATTGCAGGTCTCGTCCGGCCCGCAACGATCCGACGTCACCCACTGGCGCTACGAGACGATCGACCTCGCTCCAGAATTGCGCGCCGGCCGAAACGTCATTGCCGCGATCGTCTGGAACTGGGGCGCGGCACGCCCGGTCGCGCAGCACAGTCATCGCACCGGGTTTCTCTTGCAGGGGAACAGTCCGACCGAAGCGTCGCTGGTAAATACGGGCGCGGCGTGGAAGCTCATCCCCGATTCTGCCTACACGCCCATCATCATCACCAGCGCCAGCCTCGGCAACTACTACGCTGCGGCACCAGGGGATTCGATCGACGGCTCGCGCTATCCATGGGGGTGGGAGCGGCCGGATTACGCCGACGACACCTGGCACGCGGCGAGTGAAGTCGGCAGCTCAAATTGGAAAGGGATGTCGCCCGGAGCGTACGGTGAAGTGTCGGGCTGGCAACTCGTCCCGCGGTCTATACCGCCGATGGAAGAAACAGAGCAGCGTCTCGACCGCGTTCGTCGCTCGACAGGCGTGCAGACGGATGGCGGCTTCCTGCGAGGGAGTGAAGATCTGGTGATTCCGGCGCGGACGACCGCATCGATTCTGATCGATCAGTCGCACACCACCAATGCCTATCCGGTGCTCGAAACCGGTGGCGGCGCTGGCAGCGCAGTGCGTCTCATTTACGCGGAAGCGTTGCTCGACGCGCAGGGCCGGAAAGGCAATCGCAACGACGTCGAGGGCCGCACTATCCACGGCGTTCACGACGTGTTTCTGCCCGACGGCGGATCGCATCGCCGCTTCACGACGTTGTACTGGCGATCGTTCCGGTACATCCAGCTCGACATCACGACCGCGAACGAGCCGCTCCGGATTCACGATTTTCACGGAATCTTTACCGCGTATCCATTCGTAGAGCGTGCTCGGTTCGCGAGCGATCTGCCGTGGCTCGCCGATGTGTGGCGAATGAACTGGAACGGTGCGCGCATCGGAGCGTTCGAGACGTACATGGACACGCCGTACTGGGAACAGCTCCAGTACGTCGGCGACACGCGCATCCAGAGTCTCATCTCGCTCTACGTCGCCGGCGACGATCGACTGATGCGGCAGGCGATCGAGCACTTCGATCTCTCTCGCATTCCGGAAGGCCTGACGACGAGCCGCTATCCCTCGGCGCTCACGCAGATCATTCCTCCCTTCTCTCTGATCTACGTCGCGATGGTGCACGACTACTTCATGCATCGCGACGATCGCGCCTTCGTTGCAAAGCGTCTGCCCGGCATACGCGGTGTGCTCGACTGGTATGGCCGACACGTCGATTCAACCGGCATGCTTGGAGCGATGCCATACTGGAACTACGTCGACTGGACGCCGCGCTGGGATCGCGGCGTTCCTCCGGACGCTGACATCGGTCACTCGACCACGATCAGCCTGCTCTACGTTTACGCACTGGAACGAGCGGCGGAGATGGAAGCGGGATGCGGGATGCGGCAGGAGGGATGCGGGATGAGGGAGGCGGGAGGCGTCTATCGGAAGCGTGCCGAGGCGATGCGGCACGCGGTAATTGCGCGGGCCTGGGATTCGACGAGAGGATTATTTCGCGATGCGCCTGGCACCAGCGCGTACAGCCAGCAGACGAACGTCCTCGCTATCCTCGCCGACGCGGTTCCACGTGACCAGCAGCGCGCAGTCATGGAGCGAGTGCTCAGCGATACCACTCTTCTTACTCCTGCTTCCTACTACTTCAGCTTTTACGTCTTGGAAGCGCTGCGGCAAGCCGGGCTCGGCGACCGTTACATCGAACGACTGGCGCCGTGGCGCGGAATGCTCCAGCTCGGTCTCACTTCCGCTCCCGAAAACCCGGAGCCCACGAGATCTGACAGCCACGCCTGGTCTGCGCACCCAAATTATGGACTCCTCGCGACTGTGCTCGGTGTGCGTCCATCCAGTCCCGGATTTCGTACGGTGCGGATCGCGCCGGCGCTTGGTCCATTGCAGCGCGCCGAGGGGCGGGTGCCGCATCCCTATGGAGATATCGAGGTCAAGCTGCTGCGCGAGGGGCGACGAGGCATCCGCGCAGAAATAGCGCTGCCTCGCGGACTCTCGGGCGAGCTCGAATGGCACGGGCAACGGAGAACTTTACACGAAGGAACGCAAACGATTCGCTTGGAATAGCGCAGTGCCAGTGCACTATGATCAGACCTCACGGCCCGCTTTACGCAGACCTATTTCGGTGATGAAGCCGCAGGGAAATTCCGTGCTGGGACAGCGGCTCGTCGACGCTGTACTCAAATTCGCCAATGGTTGAGGACATGATCGTGAAACGCATCTCTATCGCTGCACTGCTCGGCGTCGTGCTCGCAGCCGGGATGACGGCTCCCAGTGGTTTGGGGGCGCAACAATCTGGACAGTGGGTCGTTCCACCTGGATTTCATGTCACGGTGTTCGCCGACAATGTGCAGAACGCCCGCGAGATGGCGCTTGGTCCGCGCGGGACTGTGTTCGTCGGATCGATGGCTGCGGGTAAAGTACATGCGGTCATCGATAGCAATGGTGACTACAAGGCCGACCGCGTAGTGGTGATCGCGAGCGGACTCAAGCAGCCCAATGGCGTCGCGATGCGCAACGGCGCACTGTATGTGGCGACGCCGAGCAAGATCATGCGCTTCGATGACATCGAGCGGCATCTCGACGCGCCGCCTGCGCCGATCACTGTCCGTGATCACCTGCCGAATTCGACTACTGCGCACACCTGGAAGTTCATTGCTTTTGGACCCGACGACCTGCTCTATATGTCCGTCGGCGCTCCGTGCAACGTCTGTCTGTCTCCACCTCTGGTGTCGAGTATCGTGCGAATGAAGCCCGACGGATCGAATCTCGAGGTGTTTGCGCATGGCGTGCGCAACAGTGTCGGGTTCGATTGGCATCCGATTTCACACGAGATGTGGTTCACCGATAACGGTCGCGACCTGATGGGTGACGACGTGCCGAGTGACGAGCTCAATGTCGCATGGAAGCCCGGAATGCATTTTGGTTTCCCGTACTGCCATCAGGGTGATGTGCCCGATCCCAAATTCGGCGCGCAGCGAGCCTGCTCGACCACCGAGCCGCCCGTGCAAAAGCTCGGTGCGCACGTTGCGGCGCTTGGCCTCACCTTCTATACCGGCAGCATGTTCCCCGCGAGCTACAAAAACGCGGCGATCATCGCGCAACACGGATCGTGGAACCGATCGTCACCGAGTGGCTATCGCGTAATGGTGGCGCGCACGAACGGACGTCGCGTCACTAACTACGAGCCGTTAGTGGAAGGTTTCCTTCCCGGTATTGGGTCCAGTGCGCCAGGCGGCCGGGCAGCCGGGAAAGCTGCGCTCGGCCGACCTGTGGACGTGCTGCAGATGCCGGACGGATCAATTTTGATCAGCGATGATACCGGCAATCGCATTCTTCGAGTTACTTACGGACGAAGCTAAGCACCAATCGGCCGATGGCTCGCGCTACGCGAATAGTCTCACACCTGAGTTACTGAAGCGCGGCGTTCGTGTCCGCGCTTCAGCAGCTCAACTCAGTTCAGGAACTTATTGACGAAATCCAGAACGTTCTGCCGGTCGAGGCGGAAAACTCCGCCCGTTCCACCACAAGTTCCGTTGAGGCCGAACGAGGTCACGCCGCCGATCACGTTGCTGGAACCAACGAAGTTCGGTCCGCCGGAGTCGCCGAAGCAGGTTCCGCCGGTCGAGGCGTTGTTCGACAACAGCAGCGAAAAGTCGCCGGTGAAGCCCGTGTTTATCTGGACCAACTGAGGCTCGGCGTACATCCGGATCAAGTCGGCCTGGACGAAGACGGGATTGATTCTCTGCAGGCCGTAACCAACGGCGGTGAACCGCGTGGCGTTGCTCGGTTGAAGCGCGTCGAGCTGGTTCACACCCGGAAGCTTTCCGTACTGGCTCGCACTAAGCTTGACTGCCTTCGTCAGTGTGATGACCCCAACGTCGTGGAGGAAGAACGCGCTCTCGGTAAAGAGAGGGTGGGCCTGCCACGACGCAGCCTCGACAGTGTTCGGGCCTGCGAAGGGATAGTTGTTGTTGCCGTCTTCGACATCACTCTCGGTGAAGATGCGCACCGCGCTAAACTCGCCTGGCTCTCCAGCGCAATGGCCGGCGGTGACTACGACCTTCGGGGCGATCAGGGTGCCGGAGCAGCGGAACGCCGGCAGTCCGTCGATGTCCATCACGATGAGGACTACTGCGGGATGGGCATTGCCGTCGACCGCGCCGTCGGTGATGGAAGAAGTTCGAGTCAGAGCGCCAAGAGGTTCTGTAGGAGCTTTGTCGCAGCCGACTGCCAGCAGACAGACGGTTGCAAGAGCAGGGATGAACGTGCGCGCAGTCATTGGTTCTCCTTCAGGTGGGTTGAGTAGCTCGAATGCCGGACGTCACCGGGCGCGGTTCCAGCCGCGCGCCAATGCCGTGCCGGCCCATACATATGCGAAAAACATATGAATGGGTCACCCGACCCGCCAGAGTCTCGGTATACCGATCGTCCTCACTCCGCCGCCACCATCGCTGATGCGACGGCGGTGTTATTCAGCTCCGGTGGTGAAGCGAATGCCAGCCGGCGCGTGAATTCCCGACGCAGCAACAGCATACTCAACGCAAGCTGAACCAACACCGCGGCTACAGAGAGATACCATATCCAGTTCAGTTGAAACGCGGCGGTGCGTGAAAGCAGAATGGCAGGCACAGCGACGAGCACGATTCGTGTGCCGGAAGCAATCAATGAAGGAACCGTGTTCCCCATTGCCTGGAACATGCTCGACGCAACGAAGACCAATCCCGACGCAAGGAAGTTCCATGACACGATGCGGAGGTACTCTGTACCGACCGCCAGAACGGCCGGATCCTTTGAGAACACGCCGATCAATGCGTGAGGCGCCGTAAGGCAGACGATCACCAGCAGCACCATAAGCGCCGATACCATGTAAGCGGCTTTGCGAAACGTGTCCACGACGCGTTCGCGACTGCGAGCGCCGAAGTTCTGTCCGGCGACCGGAGCCACTGAAAAACCGAGCGCGACGGCGGGCATGAACAAGGCCTGAATCACGCGCTGTCCGATTCCAAAACCTGCCTGCGCCGCCGCGCCAAACGGGCGGGCAATCGCGTACACCAGCACCAGATACGATCCCATCATCGCGAATTCGAATCCAGCAGGCAGGCCGATGCCCAGCATCTTCCGCCACAGCGCGAATCGTGGCTGGAGATCGGCGCGCACGAATCGAAGGTATGAATCTTTCGGCACGAAGTAGGTGGCGAACCAAATGACGGCGACTACGACCGCGACGAGAGACGAAATTGCGGCGCCGGCAACGCCAAAAGGATGGCCCGTTACCCAACCGAATATGAGAAACGGCGCCAGCACCATGTTGATGAGCACGGAGCCAGTCGAGACGACCATACCGGCCTTGAAGTTTCCGACCGCGCGCAGAGCGGCACTCGCAGCGACCATCAGGAATTGCAGCGACATCGCTGGAATGAACCAAAGAAGGTATTGCGCCGCGAGCGCGCCCGTCTCGGCGTCGGGGCTCATCGCGCGAGTGTACGCGAGTCGCACCAGCATTCCGACTATGAGGAAGGCAATTCCTGTAACGACCGCCAGCACCTGCGCCTGATTGAACATCAACTGCGCATCGCCCTTGTTTTTTCTTCCGACGGCGTGCGAGACGACTGTGGTCGTGCCGACGCCGAGCATTTGGGTCAGGGCCAGCACGATAAAGGTGAAGTTGCCGGCGATTCCAACGGCGGCGACCGCATGCGTGCCAAGTCTCCCGACCCAATAGAGATCGATCAGGAAATACAGCGTCTGGAAGACCATCGTCACGAGCATGAAGCTCGTGGTCTTCAGCAGATGCCTGGTGAGCGGGCCGGTGGTGAGGTCTTCCATCGTGGCGCTAATCTAGCGAGGACGCTGTTAAATGCGCTTCCCGTCCTGCGTTCGTCAGGAACCGCTAGAATGACTCCGTAGCCGATAGACGGTGAGAGATATTCCGACGACACCAAATAGTGCGGCCATCACGACGTCCCCGCGCTGGAGCGCGCGATACGCGAGAAAAACCCAGAATACCAGGAGCAGAAGAACCAGAGGCTTGCCCATCGACAGAGCTCAGGGGAGGAGTGTTGCTTAAGACTCTTCCTCGTCTTCGGTCGTAACACGATCGGACCCTCCGACGGATCCCTCTGGGGACTACAAAAAAGCAGGCGCCGTTCTTTAACTGGTCACGTCGTTGCTCCCGCCTCGCACCCGTTCTCTTGTTGTTAGAACTTTGAGGGACGAGATGCCAGTGCTCGCTCACCGCTCCGCGATCCGTACCCCACCGTTCGTCGTGATGACGCGCACTAGCGGGCCACCCGATCCCAACTGGGTCGAGATGTGCCGATTGAGTGAGCCACGGACCGTAATCGGAAAGTCGACGTGCATCCCACCATTGGTCGTGCCAGTCTCTAGCTGCGCATTGTAGCCGCGCGGCACATAGACGGTGGCGCCCCCGTTCGTCGTCTGCAGATCGAGACCCCTTCCCTGCCAGCTCGTCCCCGAAAGATTCGCAACGACGCCGCCGTTGGTCGTTCGCGCTCTCACGTTGCCGCCAATGTCCGAGAGGTGAATGCCGCCATTCGTCGCCTCGAAATTCATGTCTCCGCGAACATCCTCGGCCGATATTCCGCCATTCTCGGTGTTCGCCTCGAGGCCCGATTCGGTGGGAACGTACACGTCGTAACTCACCGACCACGACGTGTGATTGCGCTGTGAAGGACCTTCCGAGCGGATTTGTCCGCCGTCAGTGAAGATCCGAATCTGCTTCGCGATCTCGCGCGCCGCTGCATCGTCATCGGCACTTGCCTGAACTCTCGCAACTATCCTGACATCGCGCCGATTCTCGCCGATGAACGCCACGCCGCCATTGTCCCCGCCATCCACCGAGATTTTTGTCGCTGGCGAAATCGTGTACGTACGCACCTCACAGAAACGCGCACGTCCCTCGTTCCAGCCACGTTCACAGTTATCGCGCCAACGCTCGGCGCGATTATCGGTCTGAGCGTTAGCCGTTGTGGTAAGCAGAAGCAGCGGAAAGGCGAAAGCGAAACTAGCAGGGCGGCGCATGGGCGGGTAACCGGTAAGAGTTGTAATCATTGGATGCTGTGAACCGATAAAGCGTTGAGCCTAGGAATCGCCGCGGTCCCGGCGCCGAACGAGCTCCTCAACACTCACGAGGCCTCCATTGGATGAACGCAATTGGCGCGCAAATCCGGCCGAGACTCCGTGATCGCCAACAGGATCAGGCAAAGGGCGGGCAAAGGTCGTCGATTCAGGTGTCCGCGATGAATTCGGTTTAGCTGCAGCATTGGAGCTCCAGAGCAGGGTGGATGGGCACGAGACGCCTCTGCAATTGGATCGCCCAAGTACGACAAAGGTTTGAATCGCGGCCGCCCGAATCGCCAAAGAAAAAAAAGCCCGCGCCGATTGGCGCGGGCTTCTCGATTCGAACCAGATGGTTCCTTGCAGCTAGTGCAGCGTGATAGCTAGCCCGATCTGGCCAACGTTCGCGTCGTTGTTATCGCTCTTCATCGCGAAGGCGTTCCAGTAAGGCGTGATGCTGGTATTCCGCGCAACGCGGTAATCGTAGCCGAGGCCGAAGATCGCGCCGGCGCCGTTATCGGTGGCGCTGAAGCCGCCCACGGACGCTCTGATCGACGCGCCGCCGATGCCGCCGGTGACGAAGAATCCACCGGTCGCCGACGGGTAAAAGCGGACGCGTGCATCGAGCGTCGCAACCGTCAATCTCCCGCCATTCTCGGACTTGCTCCAGCCCGAGCTGCCAACACCGACCAACCATCTCGGCGAAAGCGTTCCACCGAGTGAGATGTCACCGGACATGCCGTTCTCGCGCGAGCTACCATCCTGGGTGCCGAGCGAGCCCATTCCGAGCCCACCGCTGAACCAGAAACCCTGGCGCACTTGCGCGTGCTGCGCCTGCGCCGTCGTGGCAGCAAAAGCCGCGACGACAGCCAACAACTGAGCGATTCTCTTAAATGCCATTCTATCTCCTTGTGTTTGCGCGGGAGCTGGGTTTTGGGAACCACAATCGCGTTCCCGGGTGTCCCGCTCAGAAGGGACGGAATGGACGGGGCGGAAGCAACACCACGTAGTGCGAGAAGATGCCCGAACCCTGACGTTGAGTTGGCGTGAATACATCCCGCGCACTTGGCGAAACTACACGGCGGCTACCTGCAGCAGCTTCTCGAGGGACGTTGAGTTGCGTCTGATCGGGCCTAATCGCCGCGGCCTAGCTTCGCCCTTGCCGCCCGAGTTCTAGCCGCGAACGTCCTCGCATCTTCCGGCGAGAAGCTTTCCATCAGCGGTCCTTTGCCGATCTCCACATCGCGAAAAACTCCGTCACCGTTGTGGCGCAGAAGCAGCAAGCGCCCATCCTCGTAGCGCGCGTCGGCGAGATCGCGCAAGTGATATGCGATTCAGAAGATCGGCTTTAGCGCAAGCTTGGACAATTGGTCGCTCGCGTGGTTCTTCGTCCCACCATTGCTGCTTGTGAGCGCGTGGCTCTGGTCCAGACGGAGTAATATCTCTCCGCCTGTACCTTGATCTATTTCCTGGCCCGTCAACCCTATGCTTGGGCACCTTGCGATTCAGGTGACCAACTGGGCAGCTCAACGCCGAACTGCTTCGCGTACTCGGCGTTCAATCGTTGCCAGCCGCCTAACTTCATGACATCAGGGCCGACGGTGCGTCCAACCGGGTGACCGCCGAGAAAGCGATCGAGTACGTCGAGGCAGATGTGCCAGCCCGCTGCGCCCATTGAGATGTACCGGCGATCGATGTTGTGCCAGAGCGTGAGACGTGTGCCGCTACCGACGGGTTCGAGCTGCCACCGGATATCGTTGCCGCCCCAGTTGTACTCGAGCGCCCTTGGAGCGTCCGCTCGCGTCACGGAAACGAAGG
>CADDZN010000036.1 GCA_902812375.1 bacterium
GATCCGAGGTGCGCGGTTACCGCTTTGATGGTCGGAAGCCGCTCGATCGCTGTTGCCTCTTCGATTGTCAGCGGCGGATTCCGCCGCTCGGGACATGTCGCATCCGAACCGTCGCACGCCTGAAATCCGCTGATGGGCCGCCGGTAGATATAAAACGACGTGGGTCCCGCAGCCTCCAGATCTCTTGCGAAGCTTTCGTTGATGCCGCGCACGACCGACGACATCGCGACGACCACGAACACGCCGATCGCCACTCCCATGATGGTGAGCCCGGCCCGCACCTTATTGGACCGAATTGCGTCGAGCGCCATGCCGACGCCCTCGAGCGCGTTAAAAATTCGTTGCGCGACTCGCATCTCTATTCCTTCCTCAGGGCTTCAATCGGGTCGAGCGATGCGGCGCGACGCGCTGGATACACCCCAGACACGATCCCAACGACGGTCCCCAGCAGCGTCGCCATCACGATCGACCACGGTGCAACGGCCGCAGGCAGCGGTGTTTTCCACTCGATGATCTTGGCGATCGCAATGCCGAGAATGATTCCAATCACCGCGCCCAGAGTGCTCAGGGTTGCGGCCTCCACCAGGAACTGACGCATGATGTCGCGCCGGCGCGCGCCAAGTGACTTGCGGATTCCGATCTCGCGGGTGCGTTCCGCCACCGCGACCAGCATGATGTTCATGATCACCATCCCGCCGACGATGAGCCCGATAGCGGGGAATGCGGTGCCCGCCATCGTCATCACTTTCTTGAGCTTGTCCATGAAGGCGAGAGCGCTCGCCGAGGTCTCCATGAAGAAGTTGTCTTCCTCACTCGGCCTGAGCTTGCGACGGCCGCGCATGACTTCGCGCACTGCTTCCATCGCGTCCGTCATCGTGAGCGACGTCGGAGTTTGCACCATGATTCCGTCGACATCGCCGCGCGGATTGGTGAAGTGGTGCAGCGGCGAGTTGTAGGGCGCGATTGCGACTCGATCGAGCGAGAGCCCAAACACCGATCCCTGCTTCTCCAGAACGCCGATTACGGTATAGGGCATTCCCTTGATGCGAAGCTGCCGTCCGAGCGGATCGAGGTCCGGGAAGAAATACTTCGCGACCTCGTCGCCAATAACGACAACGGGAGCGCCGAGCGTCGACTCTTGCTGCGTGAACAATCGTCCGACGTGAACATCGTACTTCTTGATGGTGAAATAGTCGCCGTCGATTGCGTGGGCTTCTACCTGCTTGGGTCGCGCCCACTGCGATTGCGCCTGGAGAAATTCCTGACTCTCGACCGCGTACCGCGATCCTTCGGGCAGTACGCTCGCAACGAGCGGAAGGTCAGAGTGATAAATCCGTGGACGACGCAGCCAGCTACGCCACTCTTCCTCTGAGCTCGCGCCGTCGCCGAACCATGGGAAGCGGCGCAACGTGAAAGTGTTGACGCCGAGCATCTTGGCCGCGAAGTCGTTCTCCATGTAGTTGCTCATGCCCTGCACTATGGAGATGACAGCGATCAGGAACATCACGCCAATGCAAACGCCGAGCAGCGTGAAAAAACTCTTGAGCTTCTGGACGCGAATCTGCGCAAGCGCGAGCCATACCGCCTCGACGAACGGCATTCGCTAGTCCTTGCGATTGATCTGGGGCGGTGCGATGCCTGCCGACTTGATGAATGTTTCCGCCTTCTCGTCGCTCGCGACCATGCCGTCGCGCAGCACGATTACCCGGCGCGCGTGAGCCGCGATGTCAGGCTCGTGGGTCACCATGATTACAGTCTGACCCTGCTCAGCCAGGCCCTCGAAGACGCGCATGATCTCCTCGGAGGTCGTCGAATCCAGATTTCCAGTCGGTTCGTCCGCGAGAAGAATGGAAGGCTGGTTCACGAGTGCACGCGCAATCGCGACGCGTTGCCGCTGACCGCCCGACAACTCGTTCGGTCGGTGCTGGATTCTGTCGCCAAGCTGTACACGCTGGAGGGCCTCGGTCGCGCGCTTTCTGCGCTCGTCGGCGCCCACTCCCGCGTATACAAGTGGGAGCTCCACGTTGTGCAGAGCCGTTGCCCGCGGCAAAAGATTGAACGTCTGGAAGACGAATCCAATCTCGCGATTGCGAACGCGCGCGAGCTCATCCTCGTCTTTTTCCGAGACGAGCGTTCCGTTGAGCCAGTATTCACCGGCGTTCGGCGTGTCGAGACACCCGATGAGATTCATGAGCGTCGACTTGCCCGATCCCGACGGGCCCATGATGGCGACGTATTCGTTCCGTCGAATCGCGATATCGACGCCACGCAAAGCGCGCACGATTTCGCCGCCCATGTCGTACTCGCGCTTCAAGCCACGCGTGACAATGACCCAGTCCTTCTCGGGCGCAGCGCCCGCCTCGCTCGTGACTATCTGCCGCTCGGCAGTGGTGCTGAGCGGTACCTCGTTCGTGGTTTGCATTAGGCCTTCGCTGGCTCGCCAGGTTTCTTCTGTTCCTTCTGTGCGCGCACGGTTGCGCCGTCCTTAAGCTCGCGAATGGCCTGATACGTACCGCCGACGATCTGCTCGCCCTCCTTGAGTCCGCTCAGAACCTCGAAGTACTTCTCACCCGCGATACCGACTTTTACGGGCCGGAAGCTGACTTTGTTGTTCGACCCAATCACGAAAACGCCCTCGACATCGCGCTTGCCTACCTGCTTGGTCGGCGCCTTCCGGGCGAGAGTCAGGACTGTATCGGGTTTCACGCTGTCCTCGCGAACAGTCAACGCGATGATCGGGATCGAGAGCACATTGTTCCGCGTCGAGGTAATGATCTTGGCCGTGGATGAGAAATCCGGACGCGTCTCGGGCGGCGCGTTCAGAAGCTGAATCGTCACCTCGTAGTCGATCGCCTGGTCGGCCGAGCCTCCAGTTCCTCCTGTGGCCGCGCCTTTGACGGAGCTGTTCGAGATGTCCGAAACGCGACCAATAAAAGTTGTGTCCGGGAACGCGTCCATCTGCACTACGGTTGAGTCGCCGATCTTGATGCGCGAGACGTCGGTCTCGTCGACTTTTACCTTCGTCTCGAGCACACTCATGTCACTGATGGTGAGCATTGTGGCGGCATCCTTGTTGAACGTTCCCTGAATCGCCGTTTCTCCCTGTTCGACGTTCAGTCGGGTGACGCGCCCGCTCATCGGCGCGACGATCGTCGTCTTGCTCAGGCTGGACGCGGCGTCGCGGTAGGATGCGGTCGCCTGATCAATCGCATGGTTCGCCGCCTCGAGCTGCGCCTGGGCGACCTCGACCTGCGTGCGGAGCTGCTCAACCTGCTCATCCGAGACCAGCGTCGGATTCGCTTTCTTGAGCGCCATCAATCGGTCGAAGTTTCTTTGTGCCTGGGCGAGCGCGGGTTTGGCCTGCGCCGCCTGCGAGCGCGCTGATGCAACCGCCGCAGTCGCGCGCTCCACGTTTGCGCGGTACTGCGAGGGATCGATCTCGAGGAGAAACTGACCCCGAGTCACCATCTGGCCTTCCTTCACCGCGAGCCGGACTATCCTGCCGCTGATGTCAGCGCTAATATCGACCTTGGTGTGGGGCTGTACTTGACCGCTCGCCGTGACCGACGCAACCAGGTCACGTCGCTGCACTTTCTCCATGCGCACTTCGACGGCCTTGTTCCGGCCCTTCATTGCGCTCGTCACGCCGATGATTGCGACCGCGAGGACAATCGCGCCTGCTACTGTCCACTTTGTTCTCTTCTTCATTTGTCGATCCGATTAGCGAAGGGGATGACCGACGGCGCTCTCGAGAGCGGCGAAGGCTTTGTGATAGTCGTACACTGCGTTGATGCGGTCGCTCTCCGCGCGCTCAAATGTCGCGCGCGCTTCCGTCAGGTCAACGAACGTCGTAGCGCCGATCCTGAAGCGGTCCTGCACTAGCTTGAGCTCCTGCCTCGCCTTCTCCGCGTTCTGCTCCTGGAGTTCCACTGTCTTCTCGGCCGTCTGGACGGTGAGATATGCGGCGGTTACGTCTGCGGTCAACGCCAGCTCTCGCGCCCGCACGCTGTAGCGCGCATCGGAACGGTTCGCCATGGCTTCCTGCAGGCGCTGCTCCCGCGCAAAGCCATCGAATAGCGGAAGCGAGAGAGTAGCGCTGATAGACCGCGGAGACTTGGTGAAGTTGAATGGAAACTTCGAGTTGCTGGACCGAATCGCCTGCGCCTCCGCGTCGGTGAAAGCCATTGCGTTGCACTCGGCGAGCTGGTTCGAGAGGTTCAGTGCGGCCCGCACTTCCTCGGTGCGAATGCAGCTCGCGCGCGATGCCTCTAGCTGCGCTTGCGCCTGCTGCACCGGGAAATCCGAATTTGTATATCCGTAAGTGTAGCCACCAATTCCGGTCGACAGCGAGAGTGTCGGTGAGTACTCGCCCTTCTCGCGCTTGACGTTCAGGTCTGCAACGTGCTCGCGGGACCTGAGCGCGACGACGCCAGGGTTCTGATTTCGCGCCGATGCTATGAGCTGCTGGAGATCCAGATTGAGCGGGGTCACCGCGAATTGCGACACGAGCTTTACGTTGGGCGGCTGGCTGACACCCATCAATTGAAAGAGGCGCAGCTTCTCGATCTCCACCTGGTTCCGAGCTTTCAGCGCCTGCACTTTCTGTAAGCCCAACGCGACTTCGGCCCGCTGGACATCGAGCTGCGTCCCGGAGCCGACGATCTCCCGGGCCTGTGCGAGTATCAGCTCCTGTTGCGAAGCGACTACGAGAGTGTCCTGCAAGTCGGCGTTCGCTTCAGCCTGCAGCGTGGTCAGGTACTGCTGCGAGACATTGCTCCGGAGATTCTCTGTAGCGCCGGTGATATCCGCCTCCACGGCGTCGCGATTGGCGCGCTGCAGGCTCGGCGTAATGAGTGTCGCACTGTTGATCCGATAATTGATCCCGATCTGGTAGTTCGACTGATTGACGTCCGAGCTGGCACCGAGCGAGGTACCGCTGAATATCTGCTGGCCGCCCTGCTGTCTGAGAGCAGTGAGTGATGCATCGGCGCTCGGTAACAGCGCGCCATAGGCGCTCCGCACCGCCGCTCTCGCGCCGACCCGGTTGTTCATCGTCTGCTGGAGATCAGGGTTGTTGCGACGTGCGAGGTCGATTGCCTGATCGATTGTCAAAGTGGTCGGGGGAGCCGAGTCACGCTGGATATCCTGGGCGGATGCCTGCGCGACGGCTGCAACCAGACCAAGGAAAAGCAAGGGTCGCATCGTTGTATGAAGAGTGGGTTTTCTGAAGTGTACGGGCAACTATACAACAGAGTTTCACGGTCGGACACACCGAATTGTGTTACTCCGCGGGCGCCGGAGCCAGGAAAATGCGGTCGCTCACTTTCGCGAAAATCCGCTCGTAGAGCCGCTTGCCTTTCTCGGCCGTCGCAAGCGACGGACGTCCTATCGACCCAGCGCTGCCCAGAGGCACCGTCAGCCAACCGCGCCTGTAACGTCTCAACTGCTCTCTGGACATCATGTAGTCCTGAGCGAGGTCCAGGTTGACGAGCTCCGGCGCCAGGTAAAGCATGATCGAGGTGTCTACTTCGTCGCCATGCATTGCTTCGCGCTGGCCTTGAAGAAGGTCCGAGAGGTTCACCCCGAAGATGTCGACAACTCGTACTCTCGCGGCTGTCGTGATCACCGTTGCCAGCGCCTCCTGATGCGGATCGTGGCCATGCGCGGTCAAAAGGATGAACTCCCGTACGCCGGTTGCCTCCCACGAATCGATCAAGTCGTTGAGCATGCGGTGCAGCGTCTTCTTGCGGAGGGATGCGTTTCCGGTGAATCCACGCTCGGTATCGACGTTGACGCCGTACTCCACCGTCGGAGCTCGCAAGACGCCATATTCTGCGGAGAGATCATCCGACATGTGCTCGACGATGATGGTGTCGCAGCCGAGAGGCAGGTGAGGACCGTGCTGCTCGCAGGTACCGATCGGTATAATCAGCCGGGGATCATTGCCAAGCACGGCACTGATCTGGGCCGGATTGAGCTCCTTGACGCGCAAGGGGCCGGAAGCTGGAAGGGGGGAGGGAAGAGTCATCGGATCAGTCGGTAGCCTGAATGTAAGAAGTGGGTCCATGCGGCGACGCGCAATCCTGGCGTTCTCCGCGATTCCGCTATTACTGATCGCGATGTGGATCAGAACCCCCGTGCTTCCGCGGGCAGCCGGTCCGGCGCTGAATGAAAGTGCGCGATCTCGCATTGAAGCCACCGAGAATCGCGCCCTTGCGCGTGTTCTGTCTGAGGAAGTTGCGTGGCTGTCAGAGCGGGCTGCTCGCGCGTTGGATGCGCCAGATGATGTGCGCGGCGCATTCTCATACCTTGCGGAACGCTCTCCGAATCGACGAGCAGAATCCGTAACGCTTCTGGATAACGGACACCCCGTCGCGTGGGCGGGACGGGTAGTGACTGACCCCGATTCGGTCCTCCAGCCGGTAAGCGTCACCTTCAGCCCGTTTTATACGACGCTCAACGTTGTTCGAGTGCGCGGCTCGCGCCGCGGGGTCGCATCGGTCGTGCTCCACGCGGCGGCTCCCGCTGACCGGCTGGTGTCGGCAATCGATTCGGGGTTGGCCGCGCAACAGGGCGTAGCGTCTTATGAGTTCGCGCCACCAGAAGCTGTTGATGCTGGAAGTATCGTGCTTTCGTCGGACGGACGACCGGTGTTGCGCGCTCTCCCCCGAATGGCGGAGCCGGCGGAAGTGCGTTTTCGACGCGCCGCGATGTTGCGCACGCGGGGTATTGTCGGACTCGTCATCCTCGTGGTCATCTTTCTCGTCTACGCATGGCGCGAGCGTCACGCGCTCGGACAGCGGCTCTTCGCGCTCGGTGTCGCGCTCGCGGTTACCGCTCTGGTTCCGTGGAGCTCATTCTCCAACACATCGCGGCTGTTCGATCCGGCCTACTATTTCTCGCGGATCGGCGGACCGCTAACAGCCAGCTCAGGCGCGCTGTTCATCGCTGTGGCTCTCATAGTGCTCGCGGTCTACGCCGTGATCAGGGCACTTCCTGATGCACATTGGCCGCGTCTTTATGCCGCCGGCGCGGCGGTGGTGACGCTGGGTGTCGGGATTCCGATCGCCTCGAATGTGGTCCGCGGAATCGGCCAGCCGCCATGGGGGTCGACGCCTGGGCTGTGGCTGGCGTGGCAAATTCCCGTGTTTCTGCTCCTGTTCGCGGTCCTCGTGACAGTCTATTGGCTTGCGCTAATGGTAGCTGGCAGGCGAGCAGAGATCCCCTTCCGCGCGGCCGTGATTGTCGCATCGATTGCGGGCATTGTTGCTCTTGGCGGATTGTGGACGACGACTCTGCGCCAACGAATGCAGCTTGCCGAGGAGGATGTCGCGGCGCTCGGCCATGTCGATGATTACGCGGTTCTTCTCACGCGGCGCTTCGCCACCGCACTCGCGGCCGCGGGGCAACCGACTACGCGGGCAGGCCTGCTTCAGGCATATGCGTCTTCAGATCTTTGGGCGGCCGAATATCCCGCGATCCTCGGAGCCTGGGACGACCGGGGAGCGCTCATCACCGAATTCGCCGCGACAGACGCTGGTCCTGACACAGGGATAGTTGAAAACGCGGTTCGCGACGCCTTGACGTCGCATGAGACTGTAACACGCAGCGTCCTGGGACCCACGGGCGTCCAGATTCTCTCAGCGATCCCGCACACCGCGGGCGGCGTTACCTCGGTGCTGGTCTTCCCAAGAACGAAGCTTCTTGCCACCAATCCTTATGCCCCGCTCATTGGCATGACGTCTCCGTCCGGGGGCGAGCCCCCGTACACAGTAGGGCTCACTGATGTTTCGCCGACAGTGCCCGCGAGCGCAACCAGAGTGCAATGGCACCGGCTCGGCGACGAGCTCCATGGCGACAGGCTCATTGCAACGTCGGAAGGCACGAAGCGAGCACACGTCGAAATAGATCTACGTTCGGTTTGGGCCCGGGGCGAAAGAGCATTTCTGGTGCTTCTGCTCGACCTGTTGGTCGCGGGATTTCTCTGGCTGCTTGGAGCGCTTGTCGAGCGTGGCTTCGTGCGCTGGCTGCGCGTGCGTGCATCACATTGGATTGACACGTATCACGCGCGTCTGACTCTCGCGCTGTTCGCTTTCTTCGTCATTCCGGCGCTGGCTTTTGCCGTGTGGTCATATCAGAGGCTGCGCAGCGACGACATCCAGACGAAGGAAGTCCTCGTCCAGGAGACCCTTCACGCGGTGATCTCCGCTAACGAGTACGCGGAGCTACCTCGCGCCGCACGGCGTTTCGAGACACCGCTCTTTCTTTACACGAGTGGATTCCTCGAGCGAAGCAGCGATTCGCTCCTCCAGGAGCTCGCTCCAATTGGCCGAGCACTTTCGCCTGCCGTGCAAATACTCCTCGGGAGCGCAGGAGAAGTATCCGCGGCCTCGGAGGAGAAACTTGGCAAAGCCCGCGTTCTGTTCGGGTACAGTACTGCAATGGGACCAGCGCTGGAGCATTATGTGCTGGCAGCCCCAGCCCGGAGCGATGATCTGGTTCTCGACCGGCGGAGGCGTGATCTCGGGATGCTGGTGTTATTCTCGACAGCGCTCGGCGCGCTCGCTGCGCTCTGGCTGAGCGGAATTGCCGCCCGTAGACTCGCACGCGATCTGGAATTGAGCCGCATCGAAGTTGCTCGCGCCGAGCGCGTGCTCGCCTGGGGCGAAATGGCGCGGCAGGTGGCGCACGAAATAAAAAATCCGCTTACTCCAATTCGATTGGGCGTACAGCATCTCCGTCGCGCTCGCACCGACCCGCGAGTCGATTTCGACCAGGTCCTCAACGACAACGTGCGTCGGATACTTGCGGAGATCGACCGGCTCGACGAGATCGCGCGCTCTTTCAGCCGCTATGGCAGCGCCCCGGCCGATCTTCCTCCGCCCGTGGCGGTGGATGTCGCCGCCGTCGTGAAGGACGTCGTCGGGCTCGAGCAGATGGGAGACAGAGTTGTGAAGTGGCAATTGCGCGGTGCGGACAGGCCATTACTTGCGATGGCCAGAAAGGACGAGATGCGCGACGTGCTGTTGAACGTGTTCGAGAATGCGCGGCTCGCCGGTGCGCGTCGCGTCGACATTGCACTCAGTGAAGAGGACCGGCGTGTAATTATTGAAACGGCCGACGACGGCGCGGGCATTCCAGCAGATGTGCTGCCGCGAATATTCGAGCCACATTTCTCCACCCGAACGACGGGAAGCGGTCTCGGCCTGGCGGTCAGCAGGCGACTGATCGAGGCGTGGGGTGGAGAGATAGGAATCACCAGCGAAGAGGGTAGAGGAACCCGAGTAATGATCGTACTTGCACGAGGCGAAGGATGACCCCGGTCAACCGTGGTGTGGTCACGCCGCGCGCCACCAAAATCCTTCCTCCGCACATCGCGGACTGGCAATTGCCGCCGGATTGGTCATGGGGCCCGGGCGGAATGATCGGCGATTACAGGCATTACCAGGAGGTGGTGGATGCACTCGGACGCTCGCTTTCTCTCGTCACGGCTCCGGACCCTGCCCATAGCGCGTGGCTTTTCGAAGAAGCGCGACAACTCGCGCAGCGTAGTCATCCTTCAATTCCGACCACTTACCACTACTGGACATCGTATCGCGAAGGGCGGCGTGGACCGGGCTACCTCCGTCGCTGGATTACCGGCGAAACGGTTCGCGCACGTTTGGCGCGACTCGGCCTTGCTGACATCCCGTACGTATTCCAGCTACTTCGCGGCGCCTGTTCGACGCTTTCGTATCTGCACGAGACAGGAATCGCCCACGGCGGTCTGAACGGTGACGCCTTATGGACAACTCCAACTGGTCGGCTGTGGATGCTCGAGTGGCAGTGGGCGGTACCGCGCGAGGCAATCCCGCCGGGTGTGCGGCCGGGAAATGGGCCACTCGCGATACGAACGGTAGAGGCGACGCGGCCGATGCGGGCCGAGCTGCTTCCGATGCCGCCCGAGTGGGAGTCGAACGAATGGGTGCCGACCCCGGCGAGTGATCAGTGGCAACTGGCGGCGATGTGTTTCACGGCGCTCACTGGCGAAACCCCGCCGCTGCGCGGAATACCGCCGGTGAAGCTCGTGCGACCCGAGACACCGGAAGCGCTCTCTACCGCGATCGATCGTGCGCTGTCGCTGGACCCAGCCGAACGATTTCCATCACTCGCTGTTCTGCTTCGCGCGGTGGAGCGGGGAGATCCAGCGCGCACGGTCGTAATGGTTCGTGGCGAGCCGGATCGTGCGGCGAATGAATCAGCAGAGGCAAGAATGCGCTGGGCTGTTGGCGATGACTACGAGATACTCTCAAAGCTTGGCAGTGGCGCGTTCGGAACTGTGTGGCGCGCACGCGATCTCTCACTCGAGCGTGAAGTTGCATTGAAAGCACTGCATCCGGCCATCGCGCGCGACGACAAAGCGGTGCGCGCGTTCTGGCGCGAAGCCAAGCTCGCGGCACAACTGGCGCATCCGTCGATCGTCCCCATTTACGATTGGGACTCGAGCGGCGGATTGTCGTGGTACACGATGGAACTGGCGGAAGAAGGAAGTGTTGCGAGCCTCGTGCAGAGGTCAGGCCCGCGCCAGCTTGGCGAGATTGCGCAGCAAGTCGAGCAGGTTCTCGATGGGTTGATTGTCGCGCACGCCAACGGGATTCTGCATCGCGACCTCAAGCCGGAAAATATTCTGATCGACCGTTACCATCGCTGGCGCATCACCGATTTTGGAATCGCCAACGTAACGGGAGAAGACGCGCCAGGAAGCACCGGAACGCCGGCATTTGCGGCGCCTGAGCAGCTACTTGGAGAAGTCCAGGGGCCCGCCGCCGACTATTTCGCGCTCGCGGCAATCGTGTACTTCGTCATGACTGGTGACGCGCCATTCGGTGGTGACGATGCCAAGCAAATACTCGCGCGACAGCTTGGCGAGCGCGCAGATCTCGACATGTTTCCGACGGTGGTCTGTAACTGGTTTCGAAAAGCATTTGCTCCCGCGCCTGATAAGCGCTTTGCGGATGGGGAGGACATGCAACGCGCGTGGAAAGCCGCGAGCGACAAAGTGTTAGCGCGCCAGCGGGGCTCATGGTGGCGTCGAGTCGTTTCGTAGCGGAGTTGTTGGCTGGCGTGGCACTTGCAAGCCGGTTTGGCCACGACGAAACGGTTGCCAATACTGTACATCAACAGGGCGTGACGAATGTTTGTTGCGCTGAACTGCAGACGCGTGTCACTAGCGCCTCGGGAAAGACTTGTTAGTTTGCGCGGTTGTGAGGGGGGTCGGTCTGGAGAGTGTTTATCGGCTCACTGGGCATGCATCCTGCCTCACGACGCAACGCGCAACCGCGGTAACCGCTGCATTGTATCTCCACCCTTTGAGAGGAAACAATCATGTTGAGAAGAAGTTGGACCGTCTGCGCGATGACGGCCTTGCTCCTCGGCGGAACGGCGGCGGCACAGTCGCCCGGTACGTTGCTGGTTGGCGGGTTCGGCACGTGGACGCATTTTGATAGCAAGTGGGGTCTTAGCACTGACTTCGGCAACTCCTGGGGTTATGGTGGGAGAGTCGGTGCTTTCATCGCGCCCAACTGGAACGTAGAAGCCGACGGGGCTTACACACCGGCGAAGTCGGATCCGGGCAACGTTGACATCAAGGCCAGCTATCTCGCAGCGCGCCTCGTTTACAGCTTCCCCCTTGGCAACGTGCCCTCGTTCCACATCGGAGCGGGTGGAGTGCTCGAGAATTTCCGCACGGATGACGAGTTCGGCAACGCGGCGACTTACCAGTTTGGCGCCAATGGTCTTGCGGGCTTTAACCTCGGCTTCAGCGGCGTCTCGCTCCGCGTTGATGGACTGGTCAACTATCTGCCGTCAAACGGCGGCAAGTTCGATTTTGGCGCACAGGCTGGTCTCCAGCTCTCGCCCGACCTCCGCAATCTTTTCGGCGGGGGAGCAACTGGTAATCCGATTACCTACGCGCCCTATGTCTGGTGGGACCAGCTCGATCGCCCACTTCCGGGGACCGTCGAACTTGGCGGGTTCGTTCAGTGGACCTGGTTCGACGATAACGCCGGCGAGCCCGGTGCGATTCCGAAAGACGGACTCGGTTACGGCGGACGCCTCGGCGTATTTCTCGCCGACCCGCGGTGGGAGCTCGAAGGTGACGGCTACTATTCGCCGCAGGAAAACGACTGCTGCGGCACTACCACCGGCACCAATGGCGTAACAGACATTGATGCGCACGCATTCGCTCTGCGCCTCAACTATAACTTCCCGATCGCGCGCCTGATGGGCCGCGAGAGCCAGTTCATTCTTGGCGCAGGCGGTACTCGCACGAGCTACCGCTTCGAGAGCAACACGAACAACAACCTTGGCTACACCTACAACTACGGTGCAAGCGGACTTGCAGGTATCCGTCTTGGTATCGCCAATCGCACCGCGCTCCGTCTCGACGGTGTGATTGACTACATGCCGAACCACAAGCCCGACGCGAACATGAACATTCATGCTCGTGGCGGACTGAGCTTCCTGCTTGGTGGCGCGCGTCCGGAGGTTATGTGCACGTACGCCGGCCTCGAGAGCATTCCTGCTTCGAGCCCGAACTGCGTCGCACCGCCGCCGCCTCCACCACCACCACCGCCGCCGGCAGCGTGCCAGTATAACCCGAACATTCCGGCGACGAGTCCGGAGTGCGTGGCTCCGCCAGTGGTTGTGACTATCGATACGGCTGCGATCACCGGCCCGATCTACTTCGACTTCGACAAGTCGACGATCAGATCAGACGCCGCTGCTACACTCGATCGCAAGGTCCCGTGGCTGCAGGCTAACCCGGGCATGAGAATTCGTATCGAGGGTAATGCTGACGAGCGTGGCTCCGACGAGTACAACCTGGCCCTCGGCCAGCGCCGTGCGGCTTCCGCCAAGCGGTACCTCGTTGACCACGGCATTGCGGCAGATCGTTTCGACCTCGTGTCGTACGGCGAGGAGCGCCCGGTTTGCACCGAGCACAACGAGACCTGCTGGCAGCAGAACCGTCGCGATGACTTCCGTATCGTGACAATCGGCAGCGACAGGATCAACGCGCCGCCGCAGGAGTAAGCACCTTCGCTGACCGGTCCTCGAACAGAGGATCGGTCAACGGCGAGAGGCGGGGTGTCCCGAAAGGGCGCCCCGCCTTTTTGCATCCCGCGCGTAACAGCCGTTGCTCCAAGGGTTGCCGGGCATGACACATGCGTTTACGAATCGCGTAACCATTGCGGAATCTGACGGCGGCTACACTCGGCGCCAGCGTTTTTTGTAGAGAGAGTTGACATGAACAAAACCGTCGCGTGCATTCCACTGGTGGCAGGCCTCATCGCGATGCCGCTTGGAGTCGCCCGCGCTTCTATCGCGGATCCCGATTCGTCCTGCCGCGGCGGTATGACACTGACCTTCTGCGGCACGGACCGCGGGCCAATATTCGCCGTGGCTGGCGTTGCTGTAGTTGGCGCAACAGTACTCGCGCTTAGCACAAACGATCGCTTCTCCAACGTGAATTGCCCGCCTCTTGGCCCCACTACGACGATTCCGGAACCGTCGACCATCGCGCTGGTTGGAACCGGAATGTTGGCTTTGGGTGGCGGCAGCATTACGCGTAGGCGCCGCTCGCGAGCGAGTCCGATGACAGGCGAGGGCTAACGATTTCAAGCGACCGCCGGCGAGTCTTATTTTCTGTGGATGCTCGCCGCCGTTCGCTCCGCAGCGCTTGTCGGCATCGACGCCTACGAAGTCATCGTCGAAGTGGACGCAGCGAATGGTCTTCCGCAGTGGACCATTGTTGGTCTCGCCGCGAGCGCCGTCAAAGAAAGTCGTGAGCGCGTAGGTGCCGCTCTGCTCAACTCGGGATTCGACGTCCCACCCCGTCGCATTACGATCAACCTTGCGCCGGCCGATACCAAAAAGGAAGGCACCGCCTACGACCTCCCGATAGCGCTGGGCATTCTCATCGCGACCGGTCAGCTCGGCCAAGCGGCGCTCGACAACAGCTTGTTCGTCGGAGAGCTGGGGCTGGACGGAGCACTGCGACCAATACGAGGAGCGTTGTCGGTTGCGAGACACGCGCTGCGAAGCGGATCGTCTGCCCTTGTACTTCCGGCGGTGAACGTCGCCGAAGCGTCGAGGGTGAGTACGCTTCGATTGTCAGCGCCCGCTAATCTGCGCGACATCGTGCAGGAGCTTCGCGAAGGAAATCTGACTGTCAGCAGCCCTGCGATGACGTCGGAAAACGCCGAGGTCGACTCGACGGATTTTTCAGACGTCGTGGGACAGCAGGGCGCGAAGCGCGCGTTGGAAGTAGCGGCTGCCGGCGGTCATAATGTCCTTCTTGTCGGCCCACCGGGCGCGGGCAAGACGATGCTTGCTCGGCGGATGCCAACGATTCTCCCGGCACTCAGCGAGGAGGAAGCCCTCGAGGTAATCGCGATCCACTCCGTCGCCGGCGTGCTGGAACATACCAGTGTCGCTCGAGGTGTGCGTCCATTTCGCGCTCCGCACCACACAATCTCGAGCGCTGGTTTGATCGGCGGTGGCTCCGTTCCGCGACCCGGCGAAGTCAGTCTCGCGCACCACGGCGTGTTGTTTCTCGATGAGATGCTCGAGTTTCCGCGCTACGTTCTCGATGGGCTGAGACAACCCATGGAGGACGCCAGAGTGGTGATCGCGAGGGCTGCGCAGGCGATCACCTTCCCCGCGCGATTCACGCTCATCGGTGCCTCCAATCCATGCCCGTGCGGCAAGTCAGGCGATCCGGGCGGAGGATGCAATTGCGCCGCAAGTGATATCGAGCGCTACGCCGCACGGATCTCCGGTCCACTCGCAGACCGCATCGATATGCACGTGAATGTCGGCGCGGTAGCGCTCCGAGAGTTGAGCGGCGTGAACACGGGTGATCCTTCCGCAAAGGTCCGAGCCCGCGTTGAGCTAGCCCGCGCCGCGCAACGCACCCGCTTCGTCAAAGCGCGAGGCATCTCGTGTAACGCCTACGCAAGTGGTCGCTGGCTCGACGCACATACCCAGATCCATTCCGATGCCCGAAGTCTGCTTCAGACCGCAGCCGAGCGGCTGAGCCTTTCGGCGCGCGGGTATCATCGCGTGCTCAAAGTGGCACGGACCATCGCGGATCTCGAAGGCGCGAAGTCAATCGAGCCGCAACACATCGGTGAAGCATTGCGCTACAGGCCAATAGCAAAGCAGCAAGGGCCGCCGATCGCACCCCTCCTCCCAGCATTGCAGGCTACGTGATCGTAGTTAACAGAGGCAGCTAACCTCCACGTACTGCATGTCGAGAGCTTGTAAATGAAGTTGAAGGTTGTCGGTGTCGCGGGCACGCTTCTCATCGCGCTGTTCGCGATCACATTGCCGGCCGGCGCGCAGGTCGGATCCACGACGGACATTCTGATGGGCCAAGTCGTTGGCACCGACAGCCAGGCTGTCGCGAACGCGCGAGTAGAGGCGACTTCGCTCGAGACTGGAATAACTCGCGGGAAGACAACCGATGCTGACGGCCACTACATGATTGTCTTCCCGGACGGCGGAGGAAGCTATCGCCTCTCTGTGCGTGCTGTCGGTCTTGCTCCCGTGACGCGGACGATATCGCGCCAAGGTGACGAGGATCGGATCATCACCGACATTCAGATGGGTCGCATTGCTACTCAGCTCGCGACAGTTCAGGTGCGGGCGACGCCACGTCGCGGGGAGCAGCCGCAGCGCCCCGAGCCGGGCAGCACCGAGCGCAATTTGAATCCGAATCTCGTGAACCGCCTGCCTGTCGACGCCGGTGACCTTACGGCGCTCGCTGCTCTCGCGCCGGGAGTGATATCCGTTCCTGGTACCGATACAACCAAAGCATCCTTTTCAGT
>CADDZN010000037.1 GCA_902812375.1 bacterium
GTCCTCTTGGCGGAATCGAGAGCGATGCAGCCGAGTTGGCGCTGCTCAAGGGTGGCGCCCCTGATTTCGGCACAATTCGCATCACTTATGTCCCCGCGGCGAAGTGTCTCGAGCTCAAGAGTCTCAAGTTGTATTTGTGGAGCTACCGGAACGACGGAATTTTTTACGAGCGAGCGGTAAATCGCATCCTCGATGATCTTGTGGCGAGCTCGAAGCCCAAATGGATGCGGGTGGTGGGCGACTTCAACGTGCGAGGCGGAGTGAAATCGGTGATAACGGCAGTGCATGGAAAGCTGCCTGCTGTGAAGTAGTTGTGAGAGAGCCGTTGATTAGCGTGGTGGACGGGTTTTAATTGGTTGGGTCCGGGTGAGGAGCCCGGTCCTGGCTAGGTAGCTCAGTTGGTAGAGCAGCGGACTGAAAATCCGCGTGTCGGCGGTTCGATTCCGTCCCTAGCCACCTTTCAATATTTGAATTCAGCGTGGTTAAAAGCAAACAGCCATCGGACAACGATGGCTGTTTCGCACAAGAGGAGGAGGTAACCTCGTCGATCAGGCTCCTCCAAGAGTCGCGGCAAGAGTACTGACCCACGTTGCTTCACGCTGAACTGCAGCGGCAGCGCGTACGATCTCCGCATCGGCTTCCGGCCACTGGCCCTGTTCGATCGCTTCGCGAACTCCCGGAATAGTTTTCACCCCGTAACCTGTGTAGAAGCCAGGCGCGTATAGCATATGAGTGTACCATGGCCTGTTCCTGAGACCTTCGTTCGAGGTAAGCGCTCGCTCCGCCTGAATCAACTGCTCGTTCACTTGCTTCGCGACTCCGGATCTGCCTTCCCGCACCGCGCGGTTGTAAGCGCTATCGTAGCGCGCGGCTGCGTGAGTCAGTGAATCGACCGCCGAAAGAAGCGGCGCAAAATTGAGCTCCGGCGCCGGCGTCTCACGCTCGGGTGCAGTCACGGGATCACGTGGATCGCTCGTGAACTTGTAAAGACCTTCATCGATCGCCTTGTTGCGATCCGCGATCTCTTCCGCTCGCTTGTCGCGCAGCGACTGAAGCTCTTTGACGTATCCGTGAACTGTCTCCGCGAGGTTACTGAATGCAAAAGGGAGCAGGTCAGCATTGGCAAGACGCAGTACGGAAATACCCGCGGCCTGCGCGAGCGCACGACCATAGACAAACGCGGTATCGCTGAAATGGGTGTACCAGTAGAAGTCGTCGTAAATCGAGTGGTAAATACCACCTCGATCCTCGCCGCCGTAGCCGAGGTTGAGCGACGCAATGCCCAAGTGATCGATGAACGTCGAGTAGTCAGATCCAGATCCCAAGGCCTCGATCCGGAGATCTTCACGGGTGCGCGCATCTTTGCGACTCTCCGCCGATCCGTTGAGGATCCTCGCGGCCTGGGTGCGTTTCCATGAGCTCACTCCGGCTTCCGGATCTGCTACATCCATCGCGACGCCGTTCATGAATTTCTCGAGCGAGTGCGATCCCTCGACACCCAAATAGCCCCGGCCATTCGTGTCGCTGTTCAGATACGCGACGGCGTGCGCTTTGAGCTCGTCCGCATGGGTCTCGGCCCACTCGGTCGAACCGAGGAGACCCGGCTCTTCGCCGTCCCACGCCGCATAAATGATGGTGCGCTTCGGCCGCCAACCCTGCTGGTAGAGTGTGCCGAGCGCGCGCGCTTCTTCCAGCTCGGCGACGAGACCGGAGAGAGGATCTTCCGCGCCGTTAACCCATGCATCGTGGTGATTCCCGCGGATGACCCACTCGTCCGCTTCAGTGGTTCCGGGCAGCTTCGCAATTACATCGTATAGAGTCTTGAGACTCCAGTCGGATTTAACGCGTAAATGGACTCTGGCCTGACCGGGCCCGAAGTGATAAGTGATTGGAAGTCCGCCTCTCCATGATCCAGGAACGACGGGACCGCCGAGCGCTGCGAGAAGAGGTTGAGCGTCGCCGTAAGAGATCGGCAGAACAGGGATTTTGGTGATCGTCGGTGCCTGAGCGACGGTCAGGCGCTTCGCGTCTTTAGTCGCGCCTACTCCGGGAGTGAGCGGGTCTCCTGGATACACAGGCATGTCGGCGACAGAACCGCGCTGTACACCCTGCGCGGGGCGCATCGGGCCCGCGGGAAACACCGCGCCGCTGGCGTAACCATCGTCGCGGGGGTCGGAGTAAATGAGGCAGCCAATCGCGCCGTGTTCAGCAGCGACTTTCGGCTTGATTCCACGCCATGATCCGCCGTACTTGGCGATTACTATCGCGCCCTTGACTGAAACTCCGTGGCGCGCGAGCTCCTCGTAGTCGGCGGGTATACCATAGTTGACGAAGACGAGTGGTCCGGTGACGTCTCCGTCCCTCGAGTACGCGTTGTACGATGGAAGCTGTTCCTTTTGCTGATTCGACGTTGGGTCACCGGTTACGGCTGTCTCCTGGAGTGACGCCCTGAAGTGTGTCGGCGCGACTAGCTCGACGACGCGCTCGACCGGGGTTGGAAAAAGAACATCGAAGTTCTCAATGTGCGCATCCCAGCCGTAGGACTTGAACTGTCCCAGAATCCACTGCGCGTTTTCCCGGTCGTACGCCGAGCCGACGTGATGGGGTCTGGCGCTGAGGCGACGCATTGCCTCGCGCATTCGAGCCGGATCCGGCATCGCCTTGAACCGCGTCTCAAGATTGAGCTCGGCCTGAACCGATTGCGGGAAAAATCCGCGCGGCGGCAGGTCGGCTACCGAAGGAGTGAAAGCGAGCCCGGTTGCAGAAATCGCGAGTGAGGACAGCAGCGTGCGCATCAATGTTTCTCCGCTTAATTAGAAAGAGCTAACCGACATTCCACCGCGAATCGTGCGCGGCAGGCCCAGCGACTCGAGCGGGCCCTGAAAATTCACTGTGTAGGCGCGGTCGAAGAGGTTTTCCGCGCCTATAAAAAGATCAGCGCCACGCACAATCTCGTGCCGGAGATCGAGATCAACCACACCATACGGCGCGAGGCGCGCCCCACCCAGCGCGTGGTTTGGTCCCTCGTAGCGGAAGGTCGTGTTGATCGTGGCAATGTGCGGGAGGTCGTACGAAAGTCTTGCGGCGCCACGCTGGAGGGGAACGCGATTTACAAATGCCTTAGTCGCCACGACGCGAGCGAGATCATAGTTGTAGCTGACTGACAGATTTACCGCGTCGGATACGCGGAGCGCCAGCTCGCCTTCAGCGCCGCGGCTTCGCGCAGCGCCGACATTCTGCCGCTGCAGCACTACACTTCCAGGAGTAGGGCCGGCGCGGAGGAAAGTGAAGTCGTCGAGGTCCTTGTAGCTGTTCCAAAAACCGGTCGCGCGAATATCGAGCGCTGAGAACGGCATCCAATCGACGCCGACATCGTAGCCGGTGAGATATTCCGGCGTGAGAAGCGGGTTTCCCATGAAAGTGTTCGGGCCGGCGAAGAAAGTTCGGAACTCCTCGGAGAGGGTCGGCGCGCGAAACGCTTTATAGAACGAGCTCCGTAGCGTCACCGATGGAAGCAGCTTGTAGCGCACACCCAGCCTTGGCGCAAAAGCGGAATTCGTCTTTGCGGGATAGGTAGTGCTCGTCGAGGGTGTAACGCTGTTGTCTATGCGCGAGCCTCTGTAGCTGCGCCAGGTATCGAATCTTGCACTTGCCTCAATTCGCAGAGCTACGGTTGGCGCGAGCACACCCTGGAGGAATGCTCCACCGACTTCCTGCGAGCCTCCCGAGGTTCTGGTTCCGGCGACGCTGCCGGTCTGGTTGTAGACGACTTCGTCGAGCTGGCCTACCATGTGGCGAAAATCCCCGCCGAAAGAGAGGAGCTCCAGAATTCCGAGACTGCGCGACCATTGTAGCGACCCACCGATGTCGCGACTCGGAATATGTTGGGCAACGTTCGGCCGCTCGGCGGTACGTGTCGCGTTTACGACAGAAGAGCGGCTATCATAGTTCTGCCGCTGAGCGAACACCCGCGCTTCAAGAGCTCCGCCTAGTGGTGCTGCGAAATTTCCGCCGACGATTCCACTCACGATGTGCCGCTTGTTGGGTTCAGTGAGAGGAGTGCCGAGGCTTCGGTCGTCGTCGAAATAATTTCCGCTGACGAAGAGATTGCCAGCAGTGCCGATCGAGTATTCGGCCCGACCGTTCACATTGCGCCGAGTGGCGGAACTCGCCTGATCGATGGTGCCGCGTTGGCTGGGGCGGATTACGGTATAACCGCCACCGGTTCCGTAATCAGCGCTCAAGGATGCGGCGAGTGGTCCATAAACATTGCTGCCCAGCAGAGAAAAATCTCCAGCTCTTCGACTTCCACCACTTGCCATGAGACTGTAGCCGCGCGTGAGAATCGGTCGAGTGAAGAGAGAGATGACGCCGCCCATCGCGTAATTACCGTAGAGGCTCGAGCCGCCTCCCTCGAGAATCTCAGCGCGATCGAGCTGGAAGCGCGGCGCTCTGTTCCATTGAATCCATTCACCCCAGGGATCGTTGAGCGGAACATTGTCGAGCATGACGAGTGTTCGGCCTTCATCAGATCCGCGAACAGAGACGATCTCTTCGGGTCCCGAGACAGTGCTCGACGTACGTGGGAGCTCGACACCGGGCATCTCGCGCAAGAGGTCGTCGGTGGCTCGCGCAGGATTCGTTCGAATCTGCTCCCGCGACATGATGTTGACTGTTGCTGCGACTTCGCGCGGAGATTGCGTGGAGCGAGACGCGCTCACGATGACATCCGAGAGCAGCACAGAGCCGGGCTCGAGCGCGAAATCGACGGTAACTGGCGTAGAGCCGTTGACGCGCACGACGCGAGTGACTGGCTCTTTGCCAAGAAGACTGGCGGTGATCGTGTAGTCTGAGCTCGCTGGCGCTACGAGGTGATACTGACCGTTCTCGTTGGTTACTGCGCTGCGGACCGAGCCGCTCAGAGAGATTCGAACGCCCGGGAGGGGGCGACCAGTGACCGCATCTTTTACGGTGCCGCTGATCTGAGGCCGCTCTTGTGCTGATGATCTCAGAGGAACCGTAAGCGCGACGAACGCGAGTGCGAGAGGGAGGGCAGTGCGCGGGGCAAGAATATCGAGCGTATGAAATGCTTGTCTGATCATGAGTACAGCAGATGAGTGCCCCGCATAGGATGAGCGCCGGCGGGACGGTGAACCGCTGCTAAAGGTGCAATTGGGTAGAAGGCGAATCAACGGGCCACGTACGATACGGAACGACTCGCAAGTTCCATAGGAGGTGCTCACACTCGTCAGTCGAAGGCGCGGCACTCCGTCGAGGCATCACCCAGCGACTTTTCGATTCCGTTTCACGCGTCGCTCTGAATCGAGCGGGAGCCATCTCTCAGCCCACGCGCCAATCTCTCGGAGCGAACTTTCCAGCGATCTCCCTTTTGGGGTGAGCTCATACTCGACACGAACGGGGCTTGCCGGAACTACGCGTCGTACCACGAGGTCTTCGGCCTCGAGTGAGCGGAGTCGCTCCGACAGCATTCGATCGGTGATATCCGGAATGGCGCTCCTGATTAGGGCGTAGCGTGTTTTGCCTTGCAGGAGGGTTTGGATGATGGCGCCGGTCCAGCGGCTGCCGATGAGCTCGACAGCGCGGTGGAAGCGGGAGCAAACCTTACCAGGTGAATCGGTATGGATCATAGAGAAAAGTTTGGAAAACGGACCGCTTGACACAAGAGACTTACTAAAGTATACTAGCCAAACAATAGTAAGTCCAGCCCGAATAGCTGTAACTGGCGAGAAGCTGGCAGCAACTCACACCGCAGACGACCGAGGATTCAGATGACCGCACCCGCAACGACGGCTCCTCCAGCAGGAACCAAGACCGCCTGGAAGCTCGACCCGGCACACAGCCTCGTGGAGTTTTCCGCGAAGCATATGATGATCACCACCGTCAAGGGACGGATCACGGATGTCGAGGGAACGATTTACACTGATGAACGGGACCCGAAGAATTCGTCCGTGGAAGCGACTCTCAAGGCGGAAAGCATCGACACGAGAACTGATCAACGTGACCAGCATCTAAGGTCGGCCGATTTTCTGAACGTCGAGAAGTATCCCCTGATCAAATTTCGGAGCACCCGCATTGAGGGTGACAGGGAAGATTTCAAGCTCACTGGTGACCTGACGATCCGCGACATCACGCGTCCGGTGACGCTTGACGTGCACTATGAGGGACGGACAAAGGATCCCTGGGGTGGCGAAAGAGTGGGATTCAGCGGCAAGGGGAAAATCGATCGTCGCGATTTCGGGCTGACCTGGAACCAGACGCTGGAAACTGGAGGTCTTCTAGTCGGGAACGAGATCAAGATCGAGCTCGAGGTCCAAGCGGTAAGGCAGGGCTGAGGGCGTTTCGGCTGGCCACTAACACCAAAGATCTCTGGCCACTAACACCAAAGAGGTCTGGCTACCGAGACGGAAGTTTCTTCCGGATGAAGCGGATTTAACGGATTAAGCGGATCGATCCCAAAGGCGATCTGGTCTATAACACCAGGGCTCCTTTCTTTTTGTTATTTGCATTGAGACACTAGTGTGGCGGGCAGAAGCCAGCCCGAGCGGCAGTGAACAAAGAAATCCCAGCCCCTGCGAGATGCTCTCTCTCGCCACGTTGAGCTAAAGCAGTATCCGATTCATCCGAGTAATCCGCTTCATCCGGATGAAACTTCCGTCTCGGTGGCCAGAAATCTTTGGTGTTAGTGGCCAGCCGAAGCGCGGAAGACATCGCGTTCGCCTCGACAGGTCATACATTGACACGGCGAATGGCTCCGCTTACCGGAATGACATCGCTCAGGCAGTGCTCCATTCCTACTTTCCTCCGCTACTCAACGATCCGCCAATGGAGTATCAAGATGCGCCGAGCTTTCGTCATCGCAGCTACATTTTTTGCTGTTCAGCAAACGGCGGGAGCTCAGTGTAGGGTGAGCGCGAGCAGCAACGAGGGGCGGCTACTTGCCTTCTACACCGCTCCTATTGTGTTTTCCGTCGCGACAGCGCCGGAGGTCATGAGACCAGGGAGCATACGAATCGGAGCGGAGGGTGAGTACATCCCCAAGCCGGATCCGGCGATCGAGCGAACCGGACTCTGCTTCACTCAAAAGAGTGAGCACACCTCGCTGTCACCGGTTTTCGGAAGGCCCAGGATCACAGTAGGTGGTCCGTTCGGGCTGGCGCTCGAGGCAGCGTATCTTCCGCCGGTGACGATAGCGAAAGCCACTCCCAATCTCTTCAGCTTCGCCGTCTCGGAAGCGCATCATTTCGCTCGGGGACCTGTTGCCGACGGTAGTACGCTGATGCTGCGACTGCACGGCACGTTCGGAAATGTCAAAGGTCCGATCACGTGTCCGACTTCATCGCTCCAGCAGACTTCGCCCACCAGTCCGTGTTATGGGACCACGCCCTCGAAAGACACCTTTCATCCAGACATGTTCGGCGCGGAAGTGATTGCGGGAGTCGCGCCAGGCTCGGGCGCAGTCTCTTTTTACATTGGTGGCGGTGCCAACAGAATCGATCCGCATTTCCAGGTCGGTTTCACCGATGCAAACAACAATGTCGACAGGACTCAGGTACAACTTGACTCGCCCCTTGTGCGGGCAGCGGCTTTCGGCGGTGTAACCGCAATCGTTGGTCGGGTATTCGATGTCGGAGCGCAGATCTACTCGGTTCCTTCCGACGCAACGCTCGTTCGGCTCATGGGTGGAATTCGGTTCCACTGATGCCTGTTACGGCGGGCACGTTTCCTGAACACGTGTAACGTGCACACTGTGAGAGGATGCGATGAAAACCAACTGGGAACATCAGAAAGAAGCGATCACTACCGATCAGAAAAACCGAACCGAAGACGAGCGTCTGCGCGAGATAGATAAACGGCATCTCAAGGAAAGTGAGGACGAGCCGAACGTAATTCCGCAGAAGTCCAAGAAACGGTCAGCCAAGACGGAATAACTCAACTCACAGCAGTACCGACGCCCCTCCTCGAGGGGCGTTTTGCATTTCCAGGCACCACTTCCCCAAGCCAAGAGGACGCGCCCAATCAGATGCCCAACCAAGGGGAACGCTCACGGCTCAGGCCTGTCTAGCGTCTGCGCGGTTTGCTTTAGATATTCTAGGAACATATGTCCACCCTCGTCCACTGATACGAGGGTTCGGGAAACTATTTCCCCGTATTTGCGTGAGCTCATTTTCCGATAGCGTAATGAAAAATCTGCGGACAGCGGTAATCGAACAGCTCAAACAACCAGGAGCACCGATTCCGGAGTTGGTTACAGTTCTTGGGGAAGCCGCCAAAGAAGCGCGCGAGAAAAACATTCCCCCGGAACAAGTCATCGTTACCTTCAAGAAGCTCTGGAACGACCTCGCTGAATCGCTGCGGTCGCAGCACGCGGATCAATACGAACGTCTACGCCAGCGCCTGGTAACTCTCTGCATCCGCGCCTACTACGCAGAGTAGCGAAGCGGGATATTTTGCGAGCAAGCTCCAACTGGGAGCGGCACATCTTTGGCGTTGAGTCCGTGACGTGGCAACAGCAATCCCGCCCAAAAGTCCCACAACAGTACTGAGTCGCCTGTTCGGCCGGTCCCGCGATGGCTCCGGCGAGGAGCTGGTCGGTCCAATTCGTGGTGAAGTCCTGGGCGCCGAACGGCTCGGTGAGCGCGCTCGTGCGGTAGCGCGTGGGCACCACTTACTGCCAGCGCAAAAACAAGTTGGTGTCGGTCCGCTGCTGCTCCGACTCGATGATACCAAGGCCGTTCTCGACCGTGTTTACGAGGAATTGAACTCCGGCGCTGAGCGCGGTCTGGACATCAGTCCGGCTGGTGAGTGGCTCCTCGACAACTTCTACATCGTTCAGGAACACATCCGGGAAATTCGAACGAATCTCCCGAAAGGCTACTACGAGGAGCTGCCGAAGCTGGCGACCGGGCCGCTCGCCGGATATCCGCGTGCGTACGAGGTTGCGATCGAACTGATCGCGCACACCGAGGGTCACCTCGACCTCGACAACATCACGCTGTTCGTGCGCGAGTATCAAACCGTGACGGCGTTGCGGATGGGAGAGCTGTGGGCAATCCCAACCATGCTTCGGCTCGGCCTGGTGGAAAACATTCGCCGAATGGCGCTGCGGGTCGCCGCACGTCTCAAGGAAGTCGAGTCGGCGGATAAATCGGCGGCAATACTGCGCGAAGCCAGCGAGGAGTCACCACAGGCGCTCGCCGCGGCATTGGCGGCGTTCGTTGACAACCATCCGCCGTTCACTCCCACCTGGGTCGCGCGATTTCTCCAGCAGGTGCGCTCGTATCAAACGAACTTCACGCCGCTGATCTGGCTCGAGCAGTGGATCGCCGAGGACGGCCCAAGCGCGGAAGAGGCGGCGACACGCTCGAACCGACGCGTTGCGCTGACGCAGGTGACGGTCGCCAACAGCATTACCAGTCTGCGCACGATAGCGCGGCTGGACTGGAAGGATTTTGTCGAATCGCAAAGCGCGACAGAGAAGCTTTTGCGACAAGATCCAAGTGGTCACTACGCGTCGATGACTTTCGGAACACGGGACCGTTACCGGCACGTGGTAGAAAACATCGCGAAGCGCGTGAAGCGTCCAGAGGAGGAAATCGCGGGTGAAGTGCTAGCGCTGGCAAAGCTGGCGGATCCGGCCGACTTCAGACACGCCCACGTCGGATACTTCCTCGTCGACAAAGGAAGGCGTCTACTCGAGGAGCGGGTAGGATACACCCCTCCGCCCGGCGAGTGGATTTATCGACAGACGCAACGGCATCCCAACACACTCTACTTCGGCGGCATAACGCTGTTCACGCTGCTCGCTCTCGGCGTGATTCTCAGAGTGATCGAAGGCGCGTCCCCGGGCGTCCAGGCGCTCATTGCCCTGGTCGCGCTCATTCCAGCGAACGAGATCGGAATCAGCGTGGTCAATCAGATGATAACGCTGCTGATGCCGCCCCGGGTTCTTCCGAAGCTCGAGCTCAGGGACGACGGAATTCCTGAGGAATACATGACAGCGGTGGTAGTGCCGACGTTGCTCAGCAGCGTTCACGGCGTGGAGGAAGCGCTCGAGCACATCGAGGTACAGTATCTCGCGAATCGTGATCCCAACCTTCAATTCGCGATACTCAGCGACTTCACGGATGCGCCGACCGAACACCGCCCCGACGACGATGAGATACTGCGTGCCGCGACCGCGGGGATTCGCGCGCTCAACGCCAAGTACCGGAATGGGGACGGCGATGTGTTTCTGTTATTCCATCGCCAACGTCTCTGGAATCCGAAGCAGGGCGTGTGGATGGGCTGGGAGCGGAAGCGCGGCAAGCTCGCACAGTTCAATAAGTTCCTGCGTGGGGGCGCGGCGGATGCGTTCAGCACCATTGTCGGCGACACGAGCAGACTCAGCTTCGTTCGCTACGTAATCACGCTCGACTCAGACACCGTATTGCCCCGTGACGCGGCGCAGCTTCTGGTCGGAAGCATCGCGCACCCGCTCAACCGCGCGAACTACGATCCAACGGTGGGGCGCGTCACCGAAGGCTACGGAATAATCCAGCCCAGAGTGGGAATCTCGCTCACGAGCGCCCATCGTTCGTTCTTCGCGTCGATTCACTCCGGGCACCCGGGCGTCGATCCATATACCACCGCGGTCTCGGATGTCTACCAGGATCTCTTTGGTGAAGGAAGCTTCACTGGCAAGGGAATCTACGACGTAGACGCGTTCGAGAACGCTACCCATGGAAGATTTCCGGAGAACACGCTCTTAAGTCACGATCTGATCGAGGGCACGTACGCTCGAGCCGGTCTCGCAACGGATATCGAGGTCTACGACGACTATCCCGCGCGTTACCTGACATTCACGCGGAGAAAGCACCGCTGGATCCGAGGTGATTGGCAGCTACTCGGATGGCTCAAGAGAACAGTTCCCGGGCCGGACGGGCCCGTCTCCAATCGTCTTTCCGCGATCTCCCGCTGGAAAATTTTCGACAACCTTCGCAGAAGTCTCGTCGAGATAACGCAAGTCGCCACGCTCATACTGGGCTGGGCACTGCTGCCAAGGTTTGCGATTGTCTGGACCGCGCTCGTGCTGATTGCGATCGCTTTCCCGTGGCTGTTCTCTCTCGTCATATCGCTTCTCCGTCCACCGCGCGACCAATCGTGGCTCGCCTACTATCTCGCCGTTGGCCGCGACGCGATAACGAATGGGCAGCAATTTCTCCTCGCGGTGGTGTTCCTGCCGCACCAGGCTGTGGTCTCCGCCGATGCGATAGTGCGCACGTTGTACCGAATGTTCGTCAGTCATCGCAAGCTTCTAGAGTGGCAGACGGCGTCGCAGGTCGAGCGATCACTTGGCATGGGATCGCAACTGGAGATATGGCGGAAGATGTGGCCGGTGACCGCGCTGTGTCTCGCACTCGGTGTAGCGATAGGACTTCACGTTACGATTGGTAGCGCGTCGACGCCCGATGACCGGTTCCTCTTCGTCATGGGCACGTTACCACTCGTGCTCGTCTGGCTCGCGAGCCCAAGCATTGCGTCCGCTCTGAGCAGATCCGCCATAGTGGGTGAAGTGCATCTCACCGAAGCGGAGCGGCTGGCCTCGCTTCGTTACGCCAAGCTGCACTGGTCCTTCTTCGAGAAATTCGTAACGGAGGAGACTCACTGGCTGGCGCCGGACAACTTCCAAGAAGATCCGGAACCGGTGCTGGCGCTTCGGACGTCACCGACCAATATCGGGCTCCAGCTTCTCTCCACCATAAGCGCGGCTGATCTCGGATTCATTACGAGATCGGATATGATCGAACGGGTGGAGCGCGTGTTTCGCTCGCTCGAACGAATGCGAAGATTCCAGGGCCACTTCTTCAACTGGTATGACCTGACCGACCTGCGAGTGCTGGAGCCGGCGTACGTCTCGACGGTCGATAGCGGGAACCTGGCGGGGCATTTGATCGCGCTGAAGCAAGCGTGCTATGAAATACTGAAGGATCCGTCTTGCTCGGAGCAGGATGCCAAGCGCCTGAAGGCGATCGCGGAGCGCGCGCACGCTTATGCGGTCGAGATGGATTTTCGCTTTCTGTACGACGAGCGCAGGAAGCTGTTCACGATTGGCTACCACATCGGCAGCAATATGGTGGACAACTCCTACTACGATCTCCTCGCGTCGGAATCCCGACTGGCGTCATTCGTGGCGGTGGCCAAGGACGATGTGTCGGTCGATCACTGGTTCAGGCTGGGTCGCTCGCTCACATCCGCCGCGGGAACTCGGACACTGCTCTCGTGGAGCGGGAGCATGTTCGAGTACCTGATGCCCGCTCTCGTGATGCAGACGTTTCCGTTCACGCTGCTCGACCAGACGCACAAGGGCTGCGTCAAGCGGCAGATAGCGTATGGCGCGGAGCGGGGCGTTCCGTGGGGAGTGTCGGAGTCAGCATATGCAGTACGTGATCGCTCACACATCTATCAGTATCGCGGATTCGGAGTACCCGACCTCGCACTCAAGCGCGGGCTCAGCAAGGAGCTTGTAGTTGCGCCCTACGCGACTCTTCTGGCGATGATCGTCGAGCCGCACCAGTCGCTCAAAAATCTCGCGACACTGGAAGCGGAGGGATCACTGGGCCCGTTCGGCTTCCGTGATGCGCTCGACTACACGCGGCCATCGCCAGGCTCAAGGAAGACCATCGTATGCACGTACATGGCGCACCACATCGGAATGAGCATTGTCGCGCTCGACAACGCGCTCAATCAACAGGTATGGCCACGCCGATTCCATACCGACCCGCTCGTGCGGTCGGCGGAGCTGGTGCTGCAGGAAAGAATTCCACGGCGTCTGACGATGCAGGATGTGTCTGGTGCCGACGCGGCCCGTGTCCCAAGCGAAACGGAAAAACCAGCGGTTCGCGAAATCGAGACGCCGCACACGCCACAGCCGGTGGTTGGAATTCTGGGGAGCGTTCCGTACACGACGCTGATCACCAATGCCGGCGGCGGCTTCAGCAAGTATGGCAATCTCGCGGTGACGCGATGGAGGCACGACTCCACGCGCGACAATTATGGCCAGTGGTGCTACGTGAAGGATCTGAGCACGGGGCACGTCTGGTCGACCGCGCATCAGCCATCGGGAACAGAGCCGCAGTTGTACCGGGTGTTGTTCGCGAGCGACCGTATCACTTTCATCCGCCGCGATGGTGATATCGATACCGTCACCGAGATCGCGGTTGCATCGGATGATGCCGCGGAGGTGAGGCGGATCATCCTCACCAACAGATCGCTGCAGCCGCGCGAGATAGAGCTCACCAGTTACTCGGAAGTTGTGCTTGCCCCGCCGGATGCGGACAGGGCGCACCCCGCATTTCAGAATCTTTTCGTGCAAACGGAATTTCTGGAAGGGAACGCGGCGCTGCTCGCGACGCGGCGACCGCGTTCCGCCACCGAGGCATCCATCTGGTGCGCTCACGTCGTCGCGGTGGGTCCCGAGATGGTTGGCCTCGTAACATGCGAGACTGATCGCGCGAAGTTCGTCGGGCGCGGTCGGTCAGTGAGAAACGCATCAGCGCTCGACGAGGGCGCGGAGCTTTCGGGAACAGTGGGCGCGGTGCTCGATCCGATTTTCTCACTGCGCGTGCGGGTGAGGATTCCGCCGGGCTCCTCGGCGAACGTCGCCTTCACGACGTTCGTCACCGAGAAGCGGGAGAGGGCGATCGAGCTTGCTGATCTGTACCACGATCCGTACAGCGCGCGGCGCGCGCTCGATCTCTCATGGGCGCAGGCGCAGGCAGAGCTGCGCGACATGGGAATCGGGCCAGCAGATGCGGCGCTCTACCAGGATCTCGCCGGACATTTGATGTTCCCGCATCCGGGATTCCGACCAGCCCAGAGTGCTGTCGAAGAGAACAAGCTCGGGCAGCAGGCGCTGTGGGCCCTGGGCATCTCGGGGGACTGGCCGATTCTGCTCGCGACGATCGAGACGTCGGTAGGGATGCCGAGCATCAGACAACTCTTGAGAACGCATCACTACTGGCGTCTCAAGGGAATCACCTGTGATCTGGTGATACTCAACATGCATCCCGCGACGTACATGCAGGAACTGAACGACGAGCTGCTTGCCACGACGATGGCATCGAGCGAGGCGGGATTGCTCGATCGACCGGGCGGCGTGTTCATCAGGCGCACCGATCTGCTCAAACCGGAAGAAGTGACACTGCTCAAGGCGATGGCGCGGGTGCAAATCAACTGTGATGGCCTTGGCCTTGGCAACTTCCTCGAGTTCCCCGGCGTCGAGGACCGCTATCCGCCCAAGCTCGAGATCATGAACCGGGACATTGTGCCGTTGGGTACCACGGCCGTTCATGCACAGACACCGGACCCGGGCACAGGGCTCCAATCGTTCAATGGTCTGGGCGGATTCAGCAAGGACGGAGAATACGAGATCCATTTGACAGGCAGCGATCTCCCGCCGGCGCCTTGGATCAACGTCGTTGGGAATCCGGCGGGTGGCTTTTGCGTGAGCGAAACCGGGAGCGGTGTCACATGGGCGAAGAACAGCTTCTTCTATCGCATCACGCCTTGGCACAACGATCCCGTTCGGGATCCATCCAGCGACTGCGTGTTCCTTCGCGATGATTCGACCGGGGATCTGTGGACGGCCACTCCGTCTCCGATTCGCGAGCCGACTCCATATCGCGTGCGGCATGGGGCAGGCTATTCCGTGTTCGATCACGTTCACAAGGGAATCGCGAGCTCGCTGCGTCTGGGAGTCGACGAGAACGATCCTGTGAAGATCAGCGTTCTCACGCTCCGGAATGATGGGTCAGGGCGCAAGAAGCTCACGCTCACCTGGTACCTCGAGTGGGTGCTCGGCGTGTCCCGCGAGCAAACTCAGTATCAGATAAGAACGAACTTCGACGAGAAGACGCAGTCGATGTTCGCGCGGAATTATTTCGCGGCGGAGTTCGCGGAAACCATAGCATTTGCATCGATGAGTGAGCGGGTAGCGTATTACACAGCCGACAGACGCGAATTTCTGGGCAGAAATGGAACGATATCCAGCCCGGCCGCGTTGGAGCGCGCGGGATTGTCGGGATCGATTGGCGCGACGATAGATCCGTGCTGCGCGATGCAGGTGAGTGTAACTCTCGAGGCCGGCGAGGCGCGCGACATTGTGATGCTCCTCGGCGCCGCCGACGGCGAAGACAAAGTGCGTGAGATCATTGCGCGTCATCGCGCTCCAGATGCGGCGCGGCGCTCGGTGGACGCAAACCTCGGCGCCTGGGAACGCAGGCTCGCGAAGATAAGAGTCAGAACACCGGTACCAACATTCGATTTAATCGCGAACCGCTGGGCGCTCTACCAGGCGCTCTCGTGTCGGATGTGGGCGCGCTCCGCGTTGTACCAATCAAGCGGAGCTTTCGGGTTTCGTGACCAACTGCAGGACGTAATGGCTTTCGTTTACTCGGAGCCCGGGATAGCGAGAGAGCACATCATCCGGTCAGCGGGACGACAATTCGTCGAAGGCGACGTACAGCACTGGTGGCACCCACAGAGTGGCCGCGGTGTGCGAACTCGATTCTCCGACGATCTCGTCTGGCTTCCCTATGTCGTCGATCACTACGTGAACATCGCTTGTGACCCAGGGATCCTGGATGTCCAGGTGCCCTATATCACCATGCGTCAGCTCAATCCAGACGAGCAGGAGATCTA
>CADDZN010000038.1 GCA_902812375.1 bacterium
CGGTGGTGATTGCGGCGATCACGAGCTGCACGAACACATCGAACCCGAGCGTTATGCTCGCCGCGGGATTGCTTGCGCGGAATGCCGTTGCGAGGGGCTTGATGTCCAAGCCGTGGGTGAAGACGAGTCTCGCGCCTGGCTCGAAAGTCGTCACCGATTACTTCCGCGCCGCAAAGGTGATGGACGCGCTGCAGAAGCTGCGCTTCAACGTCGTCGGCTTCGGATGCACGACCTGCATTGGGAATTCAGGTCCCCTCCCGCAGCCGATCGCCGAGGCAGTCGAAGCGAACAAACTCGTGGTGGCGGCGGTTCTTTCGGGCAACCGGAACTTCGAGGGACGCATCAATCCGCTCACCCGCTTCAATTATCTGGCATCGCCGCCGCTCGTCGTCGCGTACGCGCTCGCCGGCCGGATGGACATCGATTTCAATACCGAGCCAATCGGTATCGGGAAGGACGGCCCGGTATTCCTTCGCGATGTGTGGCCCGCGCCGAAGGAGGTCGAGGACGAGATCCTGCGATCGGTGAAGGCCGAGATGTTCAAGGCGCAGTACTCGAACGTATTTCACGGCGACGACAACTGGCGCAGCCTGCCAGTACCGGAAGGAGATCTTTATTCCTGGGATCCCGATTCGACGTACGTCAAAAATCCGCCCTTCTTTGACGGCATGAAGCTGGCGCCCCCCGGAATGCGGGCGATTACCGGTGCGCGAGCTTTGGCGATGTTCGGTGACTCGATCACGACAGACCACATCTCACCAGCGGGCTCGATTCCCGCGGCAAGTCCCGCCGGGAAATGGCTGATCGAGCACGGCGTGAAGACAGCCGACTTCAACTCGTACGGCGCGCGTCGCGGGAATCACGAGGTGATGATGCGCGGGACCTTTGCCAACATCCGTCTGCGCAATGAGCTCGCGCCTGGTACCGAAGGAGGGTGGACCGCGCGGCACCCGGGCGAGAAAGCGGTGACCATTTACGATGCCGCAATGGAGTATCAGCAGAGCGGAACTCCGCTCGTCATCATCGCCGGCAAGGAGTACGGCACTGGCTCGTCGCGCGACTGGGCAGCGAAGGGAACGCTGCTACTTGGAGTGCGGGCAGTGATCGCCGAGTCCTTCGAGCGCATTCATCGATCGAATCTGGTTGGGATGGGAGTCCTGCCGCTCGAGTTCGTGAACGGTCAGTCGCGCACAACGCACAAGCTCACGGGCTTCGAGACCTACGACATCGAGGGAATCTCGGAGGATATGAAGCCGAAGACTCTTGTCACGGTGCGCGCACGAGCCGGCGACGGAAGTGAGAAGCAATTCCAGGCTGTTGCGCGGATCGACACCCCCGAGGAGATGAGTTATTACCGGCATGGCGGAATCCTGCCGTATGTGCTCCGTCAACTCGTAGCTCGCGAGCGCGCACCAGCGTAAGCATGGGCGAGCGCGCCGCCCGCAAATCCGGAGGCGGCAACATCAGAACTTCTTTCTCACACGGGCGTTGACGGTGAATCTTCGCGGCGTCAGGAATTTTTGGCGCGCGCTCGGCCCCGGAATCATCACTGGCGCCGCTGACGACGACCCTTCGGGTATCGCGACATACTCGATCGCGGGCGCACAACTGGGCACCAGCGTGCTCTGGACCTCGCTCGCGACCTGGCCGCTCATGACCGCCGTTCAGAGCATGTGCGCACGCCTCGGGATGGTGACCGGACGCGGCCTCGCATCGACACTCCGCGCCAAATTTCCGCGAGAAGTACTCAGTACCGTAGCAGTTACTCTCTTTCTCGCGAACACGATCAACATCGGCGCCGACCTCGCCGGAATGGCCGACGCCATGGAGCTGCTGACCAAGGTGCCCTCGCAGGTGTGGGTGCTTGCGTTCGGTCTCTTCATCACGTGGGCGACGGTGCATTTGCGATATCTCGTCCTTGCCCAAACCCTGAAATGGCTGGCACTGGTGCTATTCGCATACGTGCTCACGGCGGTGCACTTACACCCGGACTGGGGTTCGATCTCTCGGGAAGCCTTCACGCCGACATTGCCCCAAACCCGGGCTGGGTGGGCCACGATCGTTGCGATTCTCGGCACAACGATCAGTCCTTACCTCTTCTTTTGGCAGACGTCGGAGGAAGTCGAAGAAGAGAAGTCAATGGGAAGGCGCACGGTGTCCGAGCGCCGCGGTGCAAGCACGACAGAGATCGCCAACCGAAAAATCGATGTGGGTGTGGGGACCTTCTTCTCCAACCTGGTGATGTTTTTCATCATGCTCACGACTGCGCTCACCCTTCACTCGCATGGAATCACTGCGCCCCAAACGTCCAGAGAGGTCGCACTCGCACTTCGTCCACTCGCGGGGAGATTTGCGACGCTGCTTTACACCGTTGGCCTTATTGGAACGGGAATGCTTGCGATTCCAACCCTCGCTGGGTCAGCCGCCTACGCATTCGCGGAAACGTTCCGCTGGCGCGAAGGCATCGACGAGCGCTTCAGAAAGGCGCGCCGCTTTTATGTGGTGTTGTCGCTCGCGATGGTCGGCGGAATCGCGATGGATTTCGCAAAACTGAATCCGGTGAAGGCATTGTATTGGAGTGCAGTGATCAATGGATTGCTCGCGCCCATTCTCCTGCTCGGCATTCTGATCGTGGCGAGCGACCGAAGAATCATGGCGGGACAACCCAGCTCATTGCTCGGGCGTCTCGTTGTTGGCGTGACGACCGTGGCGATGTTTACTGCCGCAGTGGCGATGTTCGTCCTTTAGGGACCATCTCCAACTGGAGAAGTTGGAAGCTACTACGCCCCCGCCTGTGGCCCGTCCTTCCGTTTCTTCATCGAGAATCGCGGAATCGATCTGTGGATCTGCTCGGCCAGGTCCTCCTCGATCCGCTTGGGATCGAGCGGCTCCAGCATTGCCTTGAGCTCCGGATCATCCGCGAGCTTCAGCCCGAGCCGCGAGTAGAGTCCCGCCACCAGGTGCAGCGTCTTCGTCACCTCTTCCTCGATCCGCAGATTCACCTGCAGCGTCAGCTCTTCACGCAGCTCTCCGATCTTCGATTCCCTGCTCTGCGTCATGAGCACGAAGATCGAAAGGAAGATCGCTTCCAGCGAGACGATCGTCGTCAGCATCCCGTACGGGTACGGATCGAACCGGGGAAGGTGGATGCCGGGGACGTTCCACAAAATCCACAGAATGAAGAGAATGCCGTGAATGACGAGAAATGGCGTCGAGCTCGCGATCCCGATCATGCGGTCGGCGAGAATCTCCATGCTCGAGCGGTTCGCCGAGTGCTGCGCCTTGATCGCGCGGAAAGCCCGGTTCAGTCCCGCGCTGCGACGAATCCGTCGCTTCTCGGCGGGGGCTACCGGATCAGGCACTACCGGCGGAGTGCTCTCGGGTGACTCCATAACTCGTCTCGGGGAATGGGATAAAGTAACGCAATCAGTCGGCCACTTCCTGTGTCGGAACAACTCGTTAACCTTTCTCTAATGGTCGTCAAGAACACATTCACGGTAGGAATCGTACAGGAGTCGGTCACCGACGATGTCACGCAGAACGTCGATCGTGCCGAGGCGCGTATTCGCGAAGCGGCTGGCCGTGGCGCGCAGATTGTGTGTCTTCAGGAGCTGTTCAACGCTCCCTACTTCTGCAAGTCGCAGAAGCATGAGCGCTTCGATCTCGCGGAGCCGATCCCGGGCCCGACCATAGAGCGAATGCAAAAGATCGCGCGCGAGCTCGAGATGGTGATCATCGTTCCGCTCTTCGAGCGCCAGGCGGCCGGAATCTACCGGAACTCCGCCGCCGTCATCGACGCCGATGGCTCGCTACTCGGCGCCTATCGCAAGATGCACATCCCGGACGATCCGCTGTTCAACGAGAAGTTCTACTTCACGCCCGGCGACTCACACATTGCCGATGACGGCGATCACAAGGGCGAGGGCGGATTCCGGGTCTGGAAAACGCGCTACGCGAGCGTCGGTGTACTGATCTGCTGGGACCAGTGGTACCCGGAAGCCGCACGCATCACCAGTCTACTGGGCGCTGACATCATCTTTTATCCGACCGCGATCGGATGGCATCCGTCGGAGAAGGCGGAGTTCGGCGAGGCGCAGGTGGAAGCGTGGCAAACCGCGCAGCGCGCGCACGCGATCGCGAACGGCGTCTATGTCGCTTCTCCCAACCGCGTCGGACACGAGGACGAGCCAGGCACCGAAGGAATAGAGTTCTTCGGCCACTCATTTATCTGCGACCCATTCGGACGAATTCTCGCCGAGGCGGGAACAGAGCCCGCGGTACTCGTTGCGAAGTGTGAGACCGCGCTCATCGAGAGCACGCGCAGGAACTGGCCATTTCTCCGTGATCGGCGCATCGACGCTTATGCTCCGATCCTGAATCGGTATATCGGTTGATGGCAGAGACGCGAGAGAGCGCCGTTCCGGAAAGGAACGGCGCTCTGACTATGGATCTCTCGCTCGCACGCAGAATGCCCGCCGAATGGGAGCAGCACGACGCAACTTGGATCGCGTGGCCGCACCACGAGCCCGACTGGCCGGGCAAGCTCGCGCCGATTCCGTGGGTGTACGCGGAGATCGTGCGCGTGCTGAGCGAGCACGAGCGCGCCGAGATACTCTGCCAGGATGCAGCCGTCGAGGAGAACGCGAGGACGCTGTTAGCGGCGCACGGAGTCAGCTCAGATCGATATCGAATCCACCTTGTCGCGAACGATCGAGTGTGGCTTCGTGACTCGGCGCCAACGGGAGTGCGCCGGTCAGATGGACAGGTCGAGTGGATCAACTGGGCATTCAACGGCTGGGCGAAGTACAATAACTACCAGCGCGATTCCCAGATTGGAGCGGAGATCGAGCGCATCACCGGATTGCCGCGCATTGTGGCGAAACGCCCCGACAACGGGGAGCGCCTCGTGCTCGAGGGCGGCGGAATCGAGGTGAACGGCGCGGGCCTCATGCTTGTGACCGAGGAATGGCTGCTGACGGACGTTCAGGTGCGCAACCCCGGCATGAGGGCGCAAGACTACGAGCATGCGTTCGCAACCTACCTGGGCGTCACCGATACGATCTGGCTTGGCGAGGGCGCGGTTGGAGACGATACCCATGGTCACGTCGATGACATCGCGCGCTTCAGCTCGCGCGACACGATAATTGTTGCGTACGAACAGGATCCCTCGGACGAGAACCATGCGCGCTCCGCGGACAATCTGCGGCGGCTTCAGCTAGCGGCTGAGAAGTTTCAGTTGCGGATCGTCACGATTCCTTTTCCCAGACCAGTGCTGATGAACGGCGAACGATTGCCGGCGAGCTACGCCAACTTCTATATCGCCAATGGCGCCGTTCTTGTACCAACATTCAACGATCCGGCCGACCGTGTCGCGCTCAATGGAATTGCCGAAGCGTTTCCGGGCTACGAGGTCGTGGGAATCCACGCGGTAGATCTCGTGTGGGGCCTCGGAACACTCCACTGTCTGACGCAACAACAGCCGTCCGGAACCAGGGGAGATCGCAACAGATGAAAATCACTTTGACGGGCGAAGAATCACTCAGAATAGAAGCAACAGGCGGAATGCTGACTATAGAAGCGCCAAAGGCTGACTTTCAGTATTCACCGTTCCATATGCTGGGTAGCGCGCTTGGGATGTGCACCTTCTCTGTTGTGCAGAGCTGGGCATCGAACAAGAATCTCGTTGCCGACGATCTCAGGATCGATGTCGACTGGAAGTTCGTCGAAGGTCAACACCGCCTGGAGTCGATGAAGGTGAAGATGGAGTGGCCGTCACTCTCGGCGGAGCTGTGGCCGCGGGCGCTTCGCGCCGCAAATCTCTGCGGAGTGCACCAGACCTTCACGCATCCCGTCGCAATCTCGGTGGATGCCATGGGCGCAGAGGCGCCCGCGATGGAAGCATCAGCGTGACTGTTCCCGTAGTGAGATTCACGATTGCCGGACGGGATGTTCAGGAGCCCATCGCGCCGACGATTGGAGAACCCGGACGGCATTACACTGTCATTTACGACGGGCACTGCAAGGTCTGCGGGAAGCTCGTGAAGATGCTGACGAAGTGGGACCGCAACCACGAGCTGGAGATCGTTCCGTCGCAGGCGCCTGGAATTCGGCAACGCTTTCCGTGGATTCCACCGCGCGCATATGTGGAATCGGTGCAGGTAGTTCGTACTCGCGATGGCAAGACATGGCAGGGAGCAGCGGCGTTCGAGGAGCTGCTCAAAGTGCTGCCAAAGGGGCGGCTGATCTCGTGGCTATTCAAGATTCCATTCGTGCGGCCGATCGCGGAGAAGTTCTACAGATGGTTCGCGCGCAACCGTTACAAGTTCGGGTGCGGAGAGCACTGCCAACTCAGGCCGCAGGATCTCGATTTCGGTGACGCGTGAACCCTCGCGGTCACGCAACAAGCTAAGCGCTGGCGACAAGGCTCGGCTAATCGCGCCCTTCGTGATCTACGCGGGGATCGCGTTCATAATATGGAAGCTCGGTTACTTTCACGCCGAGAAAGTCTCAGCGGCCGCGGAGAGCTCCAGCCGGGGAGTTTCGCTGTCGGTGATTTTTGCGATTCTGTACGCGGCGTTGAGCGCAATTGCGCTTCCCATCAGTCCGCTCGCTTATGCGGCGGGCGCCGTGTTCGGATTCTGGCGCGCATCGATTCTCGTTTGGATAGGCTCGATGGTCGGCGCGGCAGCCGGTTATTACCTCGCAAGCGGAGTGCTCGCGAAGCCGGCTCGCAGGTTGTTGGGGAACTACAACGCCAAGCTGCGCGAGATCAAAAGAGGAAACGTGTTCCTGACGGCGCTCCGGCTGCAGTTGATGCCGATCGTTCCATTTGGCGCGTTCAATTACGCGGCTGCCATCAGCAAGCTGGATGTAGTCAAGTTTCTCGCTGGAACGGCGGTCGGGATTATCCCTGGGACTCTTTTGGCGACATTCATCGGAGCGCAATTCGCCGCAGGCATCCAAGGAAAGAGCAAGACTCCTTATTTGCTGGCCGGCGGTGCCGCTGTTCTTGTCCTTGCCTTGACGTTCGTCCCCAAACTCTGGGACAAGCTCCACGAGAAGAAGGGCGCTAATTGAATCGCGTGGTCTTCCATAGCGTGGTACTTGCCGCCGCAACGATCGCGACACTCGCCGCAGCCAACGCAAGCGCCCAGCCCCACCGGAGAGATATCTCGGGTGCCCGGGCAACGAGCGCGAACCCGACGATGATTGCGGTCGCTCCGATCACTACGACGGCATCCACCCACGTCTTTCTACGTCGCGCGGTACTCACATCCTCTCCCGCGATACGCGCTCGAGTGTATTCAGGATCGACTCCATAGCGATTTCCCTCGCGCAACGCGGCGTCCTGCCAGTGCAAGTGTTCCTTCCGACTTACCGATGAGAGCGCGATCACGCCTGCGCCAATCGCCATGACGATGGAGCCACCGATTACCTGCGCAAGCACGGAGTGTGGCGCTCCGCGCAGCTCCCCGAAGACGAGAATTCCCCACAGCAGTCCCCACAACTGATTCGTGTTGGAGAGCGGAATCCCGCGCGTGATTCCCGCGTACTTCACGGCGTACTGCTGGAACAGATCTCCGACGACCCACACGAATCCGCCGGCGAGCAACCAGAACAGAACGTGGCGCGCTCCGGATAACTGCTGCACGAGCGGCGTTAGTCCACCCGAGTAGGTGAGAGCGAGCGCTCCCATCATCCCGAGCTCGCCGACAGTGAAGAAGGTGATGAAGGAGAGCGGGCTCATCCCCGTGAGATACGCTTTCCGGTAGGGGATGTACATCGTGCCCCACAGAACACCGGCCGAGAGCGCGGCGACTACGCCTCGAAGTGCGTCGCGCGCCGGCACCTGTGCGGCCGAGGCGACCGCCAACGCAGTGGCGCCACCGAACATGAGCAGCGCACCGCCCAGAACGCCCGCCCAGCGTCGCCAGTCCGCGCCACGCAGCTCCTGAAAGAATAGAATCCCCCACAGAATTCCGAGCAGACTGTTGCTGTTCCAGAGCGGGAACGCGATGCTCAAGCCGACGTTCCGCACCGCGAAGATCGTGAGAGTATTGGCAACGGCCCACAAGCATCCCGCGAGCACCGCCCAGACGATCAGGTGCGGCGCCTCGCGCAGATCCGCGGCCACGTAGGATGTCCCCTGGATCAGTGCGGGCAAAGTCCAGCGGGCGAGAAACACTCCGACCACCATAGCGAGCGATATCACTACCGGCGACAGGCCGAGGGTGACGAGCTTGGTCGGCGCCTCGGCTGCGCCCAGCCACGCGCCTGCAGTGAGCCCACAGAGCATTCCGACGTTTTGCAGCCGGCGAAGGCGGCGAGCATCCAGAGCCGCGGTCTCAACTGCGACCGGAATGTTCTCGGCCGGCACGGCGCTCACGAGATCCACCTGAGAACGAGCAGACCGGCGATGAGCACAGCGACGGGCACCCAGAAGTGCACGTCGCGCACTACGAGACTGAGCCAGCTATCGGTGACGTGGTCGCGGCGTTGGTTGCTCATTGATCCTGGTCGGCGATGGCGCGCAATACTTGGCAGAACCGCGGGCCGCGCGCAAGACCGGACTGGATGCTTGGGCGGCAGTCAGACCCGCGCGATTCTACTGGCGGAACGCGGTTCCGGCTGCTATCAACATCTGGCGACTCAGCCCATAACAATCTCCAATCACACCCCATTCATTCGCCATGAATCGACGAGCGTTTGTACAATCACTGGCCGCCACCGGACTCGGCGTCGCGGCCGCACCCAACCGCCTGTTCGCCGCGAGGCGGCTCGACCGGCTCGGCCTCGAGTTGTTCTCCGTCAGGAAAGCAATGGCAGCCGATCCCGATCGCACTCTCGCGGCGGTCCGCGCCATTGGCTACACGGACGTGGAAGTGCTCTGGTCGTTCGGAAATTTCGGGCGCACCCCACAGCAGTTGCGTACCGTGCTCACGAACGAAGGATTGCGCGCGCCGTCAGCGCACATCTCGCCTGACACAATCCTCATTGGCTGGGATCGAAGTCTCGAGACTGCCAAGCTGCTTGGTCACCAATACCTCATTGTGCCGAGCCTCGGCGCTGACCTCGGACTGACGCTCGACGACTGGAAGGAATGGGCAGATCATTTCAACACCGCCGGCGCCCAAGCCCGGAAGGCTGGGATCTGGCTCGCCTTCCACAACGAGTCCGACCACATGCCGCCGCTGGATGGGCAGATTCCGTACGACGTGTTCGTGCAGCGCACGGATCCGTCCGTCGTAAGACTCCAACTCGATACCGGCAACATGATCTTGGGCGGTGGAGACCCGATGGCGTACCTGAATCGGTACAAGGACCGCTACTGGTCGTTTCACCTCAAGGATGCGCGAGCAGATCGCAAACAGGACACCGAGCTCGGAACCGGCATCTTCGACTTCAGGAGCTTCCTGGCCGCAATCCCTGAGATCTCGAAGAAGCCGTTGTACGTCGAGCAGGAGAACGGGAAAGACGAATTGGCTAGCGCGCGGATCGATTTCAACTATCTGCACAATCTCGATTTCTAGGAGGGGAAAGCTGGATTTCCCCTTGGCTCAAGTAAATTGGCAGTGGTATGCCAGTCACTCCGTTCCACTTCGGACCCGGACTGCTGATAAAAGCGGCTGCGCCGCGCCAGTTTTCCATGGCGGCGTATTCGCTCGCCCAGGTCGCAATCGATCTCGAGTCCGGATACCATCTGCTGCGCAGAGAGTATCCGGTGCATCGAGAGATGCACACTTTCGTCGTGGGCGGGATGGTCGGGCTGCTGTGCGGCCTGATCGTATCGAGAATTGGCGTCTGGCTCGCGCGACCGCGTGATGTAGTTCGGGAAGAGCTCGCCGCCGAATACCGATTGTGGGTCGCGGTCCCGAGTGGAATTTTCGGCGGACTCTTTCACGTAGTACTGGACGGAATCATGCATGCCGATATCCGTCCCTTCCGTCCCTTCTCCATGGCGAATCCGCTCTACGGTCTCGTGAGCGTGAGGATGGTCTACCTGTTCTGCGTCCTGACCGCGGTGGTTGGCGCTGCGCTGCTCCTCGCCTGGGAATGGCAGCCGCGTCGACTTTGAGTGACTGAAAGCAGCAGCCAGACGCCAACGAGTCTTCTCCAGGAATTCAGCGCTCAACAGCGCGACAACGTCTTCCTGAGAGCGTTCTCGTTCGCGACGACGCAATTGCCCGTGATCTCCGTCAATCAGAAGCCGCTCGCGGACCGAATCGTGATGATGGACGAGATCGGCTTCGTGTTTCAGCTAATGGAGCGCGAGCAGAAGGTTGCATCACGACTGGGCGATCTCGAGAAGTGGATGGTGAATCAGGTCGTGCGACGCGGCGTGAAACAGATCCAGAGAACGCGCGAGCTCCTGGCGAGCTACATGGGCCTTTCGCTCGTAAACAGCTTCGGGCATCGCGTGCTGGTGACACCCAAAGATCCGGAGCTCCTGGTCAGTGTCATCATCTATCGCGTTCCGCCGAGGACGCGCGCATTCAGAGCCGCGCGGTTCAAGCGAAACAAAAAGGGCGATTTCACGCACATCCTGCGCGATAGCGATTACTTCGAGATTGCGCGGCAATTCGCGACACCGGCCGAGCTGCTGGATTACTTCAGCTTTCGACAGGACATCCTCACGACCTGGGATGCGCCAGCGACCGGAGTGAGCGAGGCCGCGCTCATCGGGCAATATCTCCTCGAGGATTATTCATCGCAGCCCGACGAACGGTTCGCCAAGGCGGTTCGTTCGCGCGGCGACCCGAGGGTTTGCGAGTTCTCATTCGTTCTCGACAGTCTCGCAAATACTATTGCAGCACAGGAGAGTGATTATGCGGACACCGATTTCTACGAGATCCTCTCCGAGCTGGGACGTCTGGAGCGTCACGAGATCCGCGCGATCAAGCGACAGGTGCAGCTCGCACTCGAGGCCGTGCGCGCTGAACGACAGGAGCTGCCGTACCGACTGGCGTCGGCGCGCACTGGCTGCGGATTCCTGATACTCGCCGTGAACGGGGAATTTCATGATCGCGCCATGGAGGCGCTCACCAGCCTTGCGCGCGCCTCGAAGCATGAGCTCGATCTTGACCGGCAGGTGGGGATTGGAATGTGGCGCGGCGCCAACTTCGTGGAGATCGAGTGGGTGTACCTGATAGGCAAAAATATGCCCGATCCCGAGCTGGAGCAGCGCCTCGCGCGCAACTACCCCTTCAGGCGCACGACCGAACAAAGGCTTGCCCCGATCTTCACCTGACTGTAGCTGCGCAGTCAACTATTTTTGAGGCATGAAACGTTTCCTGCTCGCAATCATCGGCCTGGCCGTGGCAATTCCGCTTCAGGCTCAGAATGAGAGACCGCTGCTGCGCTATTTGATGGTGGGAAAGCATCGGATCGAGTTCGACGTCCCGGGCCGCGGCGTGGCGCGATTCGCCAGCGTTGCGCAAGCACTGGGCGGAAAAACGGAGTCCGATACTGCCGGCGTCGTGCCCGTCAGGTGCTACATGTTGAGCGGCCCCGCTCCGCACATGATTCTCTCGTTCTATGGCGATCCCATGGGAACGGGTACGCTGACGGATTTCGACCTCGCGCCCGCGTCGCGAAGGCCGCAGCTCGCCGGCCGATGCAGCAAGCTGGACGTAACTCCACGGGACGTTGTCACAGATAGAGGGGTCCGGATCGGGCTTCCGCGCGAAGACGTAGAGGAATTGATCGGCCAGTCGAGGCGCGCAATTGACGGCCAACCCATTTACGAGCTGACTCAGGAGCGGAAGACCAGGCTCCCCGACGGAACGGTTTACGCGGAGCCGATCAGCTCCAGCATCACGGTGACCTATCGCAACCAGATCGTCGTTGCGTTCAGCGGCGGAATCAGCGAGGGTAATTGACCGCAGGATAGGGAACTAATCGCGGCCACCCGAGGTCTCATATATCTCTCAGAGAGAGTATCCAATGCGTCGCTTCCTCAACCTTGCCGCCGTGCTCACGATTCCACTGGCCATTCTTCTCGTTGCTGCCCGATTCTCGGGTAGTGCCACACCTGCCACGGTAGATGGGACCATTGCGCCAGCCGTCGCGTCCGAGCCGGCTCCCGCAGCAACCGAAGACACCGCGGTGTTCGCGGGCGGCTGCTTCTGGGGAGTCGAGGGTGTGTTCGATCACGTAAAGGGCGTTAAGCAGGTGATCTCGGGTTACGCCGGAGGGACCGTCGCGAACCCATCGTACGAGCAAGTGAGCAGTGGTGACACCGGCCACGCCGAATCCGTGGAAGTGATCTACGATCCGACTCAGGTGTCGTACGGGAAGCTTCTTCAGATCTTTTTCTCGGTCGCGCACGATCCCACGCAGCTCAACCGCCAGGGGCCCGACCGCGGCACTCAGTATCGCTCGGCAATTTTTTTCAGGAATCCCGAGCAGCAGAAGGTCGCCCAGAGCTACGTCAAGCAGCTTACCGCCGCAAAAACGTTCTCGCGCCCGATCGTGACGCAGGTTTCGCCGCTCAATGGATTTTACCCGGCGGAGCAGTACCACCAGCACTACCTCGAGCAGCACCCAACGCAGCCGTACATCGTCATCAACGACCTGCCAAAGATCGCGGCGTTGAAGCAACAGTTCCCCGACATCTACCACGATTAATCGGGCCGGGTTCTCCCGTTTGACCAGAAAGGGGTAGATTCTCCGCGGCAGATATTCCACTACCCGCAGCGGAGGTCTTGCAATGCACGTGCATGCAGTGAACTACCTCGCCATACTCGTAGCCGCGATCCTCATTTTCCTGCTCGGCGGACTCTGGTATTCCCCGCTCGGCTTCTCGAAGCGGTGGATAGCACTGCAGGGGAAAACTGACGAGCAAATGAGAGCCGAGGCCGCCGCCGCAAACATGCCGGTGCTCTATCTCTCGGCGTTCATAACTTCGCTGCTCATCGCGGGGGTGATGGGACTCCTGATCATGCACTTCTCCGCGATTATGCCAATCAACGTCGAGCACGGCGCGATTTTTGGATTTTTCTGTTGGCTGGGCTTCGCGGCGTCGACCAGCTACGCGACGGCTGCGTTCTCGGGTAAACCCAAGCAGCTCTGGCTCATCGACTCGATGTACAACCTCGTGTCATTCGTGGTCGCTGGAATTATTCTTTCTATCTGGAGATAGTCGAAGTCTCCGCAATCATGAAAGGAGGATACGTGTCGCATCTTGCAAGAATCGGCTATTTGACCCTCGGCCTGGTTGCGCTGGTCGGAGCGACCACGCTCGACGCGAGCGCGCAGGCAAGCAAGGCGCCCCCGCGGAGCCCGTCAGTCGCGCACCGCGCCGGGAAGTTCATGTTGAGAGCACCGGATCTCACGTCCAAGGGACGGATTGCGATCTCCCACGTGTACAACGGAATGGGCTGCACCGGCCAGAACATCTCTCCAACGCTGGAGTGGTCGAACGCGCCGGCTGGCACCAAGTCGTTCGCTGTCACCGCATATGATCCGGACGCGCCAACGGGAAGTGGATGGTGGCACTGGGTGGTGTACAACATCCCGGCAACCGTTACGACGCTCCCCGCGGGTGCGGGCAATGGGCGGAATGCGCCGCGTGGCAGCGTCGAGGGTCCTACGGACTTCGGTACACGTGGTTACGGCGGCCCATGTCCGCCGCCGGGCGACAAGCCTCACCACTACAAATTCACGGTGTTTGCGCTGAAGGTCGACAAGCTCAGCATCCCCAACAACGGAACCGCGGCGTTCATCGGTTTCAATCTGAACGCGAACAAGCTCGCGACGGCGAGCGTCACCGCCCTGTACGGACGGTAGCTGAAGAATCGGGAGCTGGCCTGAGGAGATCCTTTGCGGCGACGTAGAAGTTTTGATCGACGTGAAAGTCTTCAGGCCGGCTCAGTCTCACTCTTGCCGTCTTCCATCTCTCAGTAGGCCTCAACCAGGTCAATCGTCCCGGTGCTGTCGTGACTCGCACCGGCATCGCGAATCCCGGCACGACATTGTTCCAGCGGTACGACAGCCGCGATCCGTTCAGCTTGTACTCGAGGATCGGAACTTTCGTGGTAAGTAGATATTGATCGAAAACCTTGCTCAGATCGAGGCCGGACTGTGAGCTGATGTAGTCCTCGATCTGCTTGCCGGTGACGGTCTGGTGCCAGAAAGTCTTGCCGAGTCCGCGCAGGATGCTCCGCCAGCGAGTATCGTCGTTTACGAGCTGGCGAATGGTGAGCAGCATGTTCGCGCCCTTGTCGTACATGTCGCCCGAGCCTTCGTGGTTCACACCGTACACGCCAACGATCGGCTCGTCATTTCGAATCAGCTTGCGCTGGCCGATCGTGTACTCCGCACCCGCTTTCTTTCCCTGCGTACACTCGGTGTACAGACCTTCGGCGTAGGTCGCGAAGCTCTCGTGAATCCACATGTCGGCGGCGTCTTTCATGGTGATGCTGTTGCCGAACCATTCGTGCGCGCTCTCGTGGATGATGATGAAATCCCAGAGCAGACCGTGACCAGTGCTCGAGCGATCTCGGCCGAGGTAGCCCATCTTGTAGTGATTCCCGTAGGCGATAGCGCTCTGGTGCTCCATGCCCAGGTGCGGAGTCTCGACGAGCTTGTAGCCGTCCTCGTACCAGGGGAACGGGCCGAACCAGCTCTCGAAGCACTGTAACATTGGCTTCACCTGCTGGAACTGTTTGCGCGCGGTGTCGATGTGGTAGTCGAGGGGATAGAAGTCGAGGGTGAGCTTGCCCCGCTCACCGTCGTAGAAGTCGCTGATGTGCGCGTAGTGGCCGGCGTTGACGGCGACGTCGTAGTTGTTGATCGGGTTGCGGACGAACCACTCGTAGGTTTTCCAATACTCGGTCGGAGGGGGCGTGCCATCGACGACAGTAACATCGAGAAACTGCGCCTCGAGTCCGGTTCCGCGCAATCGACCGTTCGAGACATCGATCAGCTCATTTGGAACTGTTATCGCGATTCTCTGGCTGTCCGGCTCGTCCGAATAAATGTCCTTGTTGGGCCACCAGACGCTCGCGCCCAAGCCTTCGTTGGCGGTGACTATCCAGCGCCGGCCGAGGCTGTCGGTTGCCCAGACGAATCCTCCGTCCCATGGTGGGCGAACGGCAACGATTGGCTTCCCGTGATAGTAGACGGAAATCTTTTTTGTTGAGCCAACCGGCTGAGGCGCGACGAGTCTCACGAAAAACGCGTTGCTATCGCGCCGAGCGGTGAGTTTCGCGCCGTCCTGAACCATGCTGTCAACGACCATCGGGACCTGAAGGTCGATCTGCATCTCGCGCGCGGGCTGGAGCACGCGGTAGGTGATGGCGTTGTAGACGGAGATGCTGCTGTCGGTTGGATTGACGCGCACGTGAAGGTCGTAG
>CADDZN010000039.1 GCA_902812375.1 bacterium
CCAAGAGGAGACTCCTCGGAATCGGCAGGACGGGCGACCGACTCTACGTGCGCTTATATAAGGCCAGACCCCGGACCGAGAACCGACGCCCCGATCACGGATAGCCGCCGAAACCGAATAAACGCACCCCACACGGACCCGCTACGCCGCTATCCCTGCGGCCACCGCTTCGCCCCGAGCGGAGCGCCGGATGCAGACCCGCCGCACGGGCCTCAGCGGAACAGTTCCTCTAGGCGCCAAACGAGGCGCTGCGCGTCGGCCCACCCAGCCTCTACGAACGCGTCAAGTACGCGCATCAAATCGTCCAGAGGCTGACCACTTCGTGCGATCTCCCGGTGATCGGCCAGTGTCGTCTCCACGATCGCGGTGACCTCACGTGCGGCCATCGGGTCAAACGCGTAGCCGGCGCCGCGCGCGGCGTCGACCGCGAGGCGCGTGAGGTGTAGGACCTCAACGGGGTCACAGGTCAGGGAGCCTCGCAACAACTCGATGAGATGGTGCGCCGCGCGTGCCGGTAGGCCGACGCCGTTGGCTCCTCCCGCGTTCTCGCCCAGCTGCCGGAGGACTGGCCGGATCGCATCGAAGAAAGAGCAGGTCTCGGCTCGTGTCGCAGCAGGTCCGCCGTCCGGGGTGTACACGCCGGACTCGAAGTAGAAGCGTGAAACGATTTGATCGAGGACGCCAAAGAGTTCGCGAATCCGTTCGGTGCGGCGCGCGTCAGCCGGTTCCGCACTCGCTGCTTCTTCGCGAAGCGCCGCGGTGACGCGATCGACGATTTGCGGCAACCAACGCAGCGCGGCGTCGGCTAGCGGGCGGCGCTCGATATCGCTGACACGGCGGTAGTCGATGTAGTGCAAGAGGTGCAGGAGGAGCGTCGAGACGTAAGTTGGCGGAGCATTGCGCAGCGCTTCGTCGAGTTGCGCCGTCGCCCACTCGTTGTTGCGCGCGACTGCAAGGCCTACGACGAGCGCACCGAGGGGATCCTCGCCTGGCAGCGACCGCGTGGCTGCCGCGAGCGGCACGCGGCGGAGGAGCTGGTCGAGGGCATCCGTTAGGCGCGAGTCGCGGTTCGGCAGCGACGCCCCCGCGGTTAACGCGTGTCCGAGTGCCTGCTGAACGACGCGGTTTCGCTCGTTCCCGGCATACACCGCAGCGATCGTCCAATAGAAATTCTCGTGTTTGGGAAGGAGGTGCGGTAGCCCAAGTGCAAGCAAGTACCGGACTGAAGGCGCCGGATCTTCCGCCAAAACCCGAATCGCCTCAAGCATGGCTCCGTCTGCCGCGTGCTGGAGCAGGCGTGGCAGTCCTTGCGCCGCGGCGTTCCGCGCGGCCGGTGACCACGCCGGGAAGTTGAAAGCGTCGTAAGCACCCTCCACCGGCCGCGGCGCGTCGCCAGACGCGCAGGCGAGCAGCGCGCGCCTTAGAACCGCGACTGAGCCGCGGTCGAGCGTTTTCGATTTCGCCGCCACTGCGGCGGCGTCGCCTATTCGCGCCCAGATCGTGTCGAGCAGCGCAGGCGGGGCGTCTGCTGTTCGCACGAGGTTGAGCGCGGCGTCGAGGGCCGCAACGACACCTGTCACACCGCCCGGTGGAATCGTCCCTTCATTGACAAATTGCGTTGCGAACTGCTGAAGCTCCTCCGTCACGCGGAGCAAACGCCGGTTCGTCGGGGCATCGGTCGCGACACCCTCCTCGCGAAGCCATCGCTCGTCGTCGTAGATCTCAGAGAAGGTCGAAAACGAGATCAGCGGTCGATTGACCGATGCTTCCGGGTCGGCGAGCGCTTCACGCCTGAGCTCTCGCGCCGCATCCATCGACAGCCGGTCCTCCGGAAACTGCGCGGCGAGCCGCCTCGCCCAGTGCCGCGCGCGCTCGTTATCACGCGCAGCTAATTCAACGATCGCGGCTTCAACCCGCTGCAATTGGTTCTCATCGAGGAGTGGCGCCGCGGCTGCAAGAAACGACGCCGCCTCGGGTGCGGTCTCCGGATGAGAGAGAACTGGCTGTGCGACGAGGAGCTCGTGAAGGAGCGGCGTGTACTTGCGTGCGTCCCGGACAGCGGCCTTCAGCAATGCACGCCAAATAAACGCGGTTGCGGCGTTGGTCGCGATCACATCGACGGCGGCAGCGAGCCCCCGGCTCTCTGCCGGAGCGTCGGCGAGGTGCGCGAAAATGATCTCGACCAACTTCTGCGCGTCCTCGTGGACCGTTCCTGCCGCATCCCAAATGTGGCTTCCGTCTTGCCGATAACGCACGCGTTTGCGACGGAAATCGAACGTCTCTTCCGTAACCTCGGTGTCGAGGTTCTCGCGGACGATCGCAGCGTTCGTCGCCGCTTGCACGAGCGCGCGCATCCCTATAGCAGGCTGCTCACGCAAGAACTGCGGTGCGGCCTCGATTAGGACGTAATGCGCCATCTCGAAGTCTTGGCGGCGGTTGCTTTGTAGGGCAACCACGATTCCGCCCATGCGCGTCGGCTCGACACTTTGCTCGATAAAGCCGAACGTCGTCGCGTAGATCGAAGCCGCCAGTTCTGGATCGACGTTCCAGAACCGCCCTACGGCATCCGCCAACCGATACGTTAGATCGACCGACGTATCCGGATCTGCAATGCGCGAGAGGATCGTTTCGAACAGACTGCGCCCGTCGCGGGTGTCGACGTCGTAGGTGCTGGCGACAACGCCAATGAGCCATACGGCCGCAAGGTGTTCGAGCCCCGGATCATGCGAGTCGAGCGCTAGCCGGAGAAGCGACCGGGCGCCGGCTGAGATCTCGCGCCGAATATCTTCGTTCTCGTCTAGCTGTTCCTGGCGCTCGAGAAGCTCCGCGAGGAACCGCGCCAGATCCCACGCGTAAACCTTCGATGAATGGCGTGCCGCATGAGACGCGAACTGCGCCCACACGCCGTCGTTTGCAACACCATGCGTCCGCACTGCCTGCAAGACGCGGAGAATCGCCTCCTCGGCGTGCGCGCCATCGTTCTCGAGGCGCGAAAGTAGAGGTTCAAGATCATCGAACGAGCGTGCTTCCCGCGCGACGATGCCAGGCGGTAGCACCTGCGTCACGAGTCGCGCGTGTGTCTCATTGGCGTCGAACAGTGCCCAGAAGATTTCCCAAAATGTGGATCGGCGCGTGAACCACAGTTGCGCAAAGAAGTAGTTGAGCGTTGGGCGCAGAAAAAGCGCTCGGTCAGGCTCCTCGCGCAGGAAATGCATAAGAGACGCCGCGTCCCCGTCGAGCAATTCCACACTCGCCGCGTAGTCGAAGAGCACGTTGTGCGTGAACGCGATACGTCTCCCCTCATCGCTCGCGTCCTGTATGACCTCCGCGCTATAGAGGGCTTGCCATGCTCTGGCGCTGCCGGGCTCGTAGACCTCGTCCCTCGCGGCCCAGAGGGTTCGGTTCCGCACCATCGCGTGTGCCGCTCGCGACGTCACACGGCGCTGCTCAGGCTCCAGAGGGCCGGAGCGAACACGCTGACGCCAGAACAGGTTGAGCAGCTGGACCTCGGAATGCACGGGACTCACCTCGTCGACGGAGGCGCCGCGCTGGAACAATCGCTCGAGCAGCCACAGGTTGAAGGGCACCCGCAGGAGATCTCGGAGATGATGATGTGCTCCATCCCAAAGTCCTGGAAGCCAAGGAAACTGCGGTGTTGCTGCGCCGATCTCTTCGTCCGTCAGCGGCGGAACGAAGAAGTGGCGACACACAGCGCCCGGCAGCTGGTAGCGAGCGTCGGGCGCAGCCTCGGTAGTAGGTGGAAAGATTTCATCGAGTTCGACGGAGCGCAGCGCGTCGTACGTACGCATGCTTAGGACGACGCTCCACGAGCCCGGCCGCGCGACCAGGCGCCGAACGAGTCCGAGCAGGAACGCGCGTGGACGGTCGCCGCGAACTGCGTCTAGGGCGTCGACGATGAGATAGCCGCGACGATTTTGCGTCTGCTGCTCGAGGAAGGCGACAACGTCACCGGTGGTTCCCAGCTCGTCCCGGAGGTCCGAGTCCGACTCGAATGGCATGCGGTCAGCTGGCAAGAACAGACACTCGTCCCGCTGTGCCGCTCGCAGTTCGCGCACAACCTGCTTGAGGAGGTGCGTCTTCCCAACACCTGGTGCGCCAATTAGGACACCATTGCCGCCAGCGATGAATTGTCGAAATGCGAGCGCGAGGTCTGAGCGGTCAAGGTTCACAGTTCGAGCATCCTGTCTGTCAGTGCTCCGATCCGATCGAGGCCAAGGTCCACGCCGATCTCTGAGCCGAGACCCGATACGAGGGTTGCGAGATTTGAGTGGTCCGTGCCGAGGCCCGGCGAGCGCACGACGCGATAGAAGATCGGCGTGATCCCGTAAGCGCCCCACGCAGTTGAAAGCTGCTGCTCGTTCTCCCGCGACTCGGCGCCGACGATCGCGAAATGGTCGAGGTATCGGCCGCGCTGAAAATCGGCGCTCGTGACGCGGAGGATGTGCCGGAGCGCTGGGTCCGCGAGGCTGAAACCGACGAATAGCGTCGGGTACGTCACGAGGAGTGTCCAGACGACCTTGCGCGGGATGTCGTCGAGTATGCGATGAATGGGTAGGCCTTCGCGATCGACGGCGTTGAAGTCGCCGTAGCGCTCTCGATAGTCACTCGCTGCAAGGACAACGCGTTCCGGGTGGTTGTGGACGCCGTGGAGGTGCAGCACGAACCGCGTCGTCGGTCCACGCGCCGCGAGTCGAAGGAAGTCGAAGACGCCAAACGACCGCGGGTCGCCCAGGTCGAGCGGCGTGCAAGGCAGTCGTTCGCCGGCATGATTCTCGGCCGAAAGCGCCATTTCGAGCGAGGGGTCGTAGTTCGTCGTGATTACGCCGCGGAACCCGAGTCGAAGCAAAGCGAGTTGGACCGGCGTGTAGGGCACGTCCGCTTTTGGGCCGAATGTGCACTGGATATGCGCGAGATAGTCGTCTCGCCTATGCGCGTTAGCGAAGGCCTGCTTGATCCACTCCGCGCGGTCAAGCGGGTCGGTGAGGCGGGGCGACTCGTCATCGAGTTCCCTTTCGAGCGCGGTGAGGTAGCTCTCCCACGACGGGTAACCGAGATCGACGCCGAGGCCAGCACCGACGAAGAGGAGCATGCGGTGCTCGCGGAGAAACGCGATAAGGGCGTGATGTGGATCGGCGTCTATGGCGTCGTGATTCTCGCCGACGGCGTCTGCGTCGTCAGCGGGATGACCTCTCATCCGCGCGATAACGTTTCGAACCCGAGCCCGGTCATCCCGCGGCGACGCGTTGCGGCCTGCGGAGGGCTGTCCGCGTCCGTCTTCGCGAATGATCCCGAGAGAGTGGGGGGCTCCCCTTTCTCGAGAGGACGGTGGCGATGGCGGTCGAGCTTATTCGTTCGTCGCTTTTCCTCCGGGGAGGCGTAACGCAAGGTAGTCGCGAAGGTTCACGGTTTCAGCGATCGTGTCCACGTTAGTGAGGTCATAGGCGGAACCGGGTTCGGCGCCCGGCATCCAGAGGTACTCGAGGCCGATGTAGCCGTCGTAGTGCGCTTCCGACATCGCGTCGCAGATCGCCCTGAAGTCAATGGTGTTTCTCGCCAACGTCGTCTGAAGTGACCCAACGCACGCCGTTCGAGCGTGGAAGTGTCGTGATGCCTTAAGAAGTGGCCGGACCTCATCTTGATCGATGCCGGCGAAGATGAAATGCGTTGGGTCGAGCGTCAGCTCGAGTCCTTCGCACCTATTGATCAATTCCCACGCCGCTCGCGGCGTCGGGATCAAGGAGCCAACATGCGGCTCCACCGACAGGCGAAGACCGACGTCCGTCGCCGCTGCAACACGGAGCTGCAGCTCGTCCGCGGCGCGGCTCAACGAGCGCTCACGAGTCTCGACCTGCCAATGAATTCCCGGAAGCAGTGTGATACCGGGAGCGCCAGCCGCAACCGCGAACTCCACCACGTCGGCGTACAACTCACGTGATTCCGTGCGCTTGCCCTTCTCCGGGTGATTCACCGCGAGCGTCTCGAAATCGGTTCCCGGAATTAAAAACACGTCGGCGATGGTTAGACCTCGCCGATTCGCTGCTTCACGAATTGCGGCGCCCGCACGTACGGGATCGGTCTTAACGGCTTCCGGGCGCACGTGCGAGCGGTTGCCCATCACGCCCAGGTCAAGGGCGTCAAAGTTAAGCGCAGCGAGGAGGTCTAGTACAGCCTCGTGGGGAACCAATGGGAACGTGTAATCGGCACAGGCGAAACGCACTCGAGAACTTCCTCTAGTACATGAGTTGGCCGCCGCTGATGTTGATCGTGGCCCCGCTGATGTAGCTGCCGAGATCAGACGCAAGGAGAAGGACGGCGCCGACCATCTCATGCGGTGCAGCCAACCGCGCCATTGGGATCATCTCAACGAAGCGTGCGATATCGGTGTCGGAAGATCCGGAGAACATCATCTCAGTCTCCACGCCGCCTGGCGCGATGGCATTCACGGTGATACCGAACGGGGCGAGCACGCGCGCCAGCCCGCGGGTGAGCGAAACGACGCCTCCCTTGCTCGCCGCGTACACGACGGACCCGCCGTACCCGCCCGTCCACCATCCCTGCGACGCGAAATTGACAATCCGACCCGGCGTTCCGTCCTTTCGGAAGCGGGTCGCTACAGCTCGATTAAGAAAGAATGTCGCTTTGAGGTTCGTATCGAGTTGCGTATCCCAGTCTTCTTCGGTGACGTCGTCGATCGTCGACCGGCGGCGAAGAACCGCCGCAAGATGGACAAGGACGTCAAGTCGACCGAGCTGCGTGGCCGCCGCGTCTACGACACGCTGACGCTCGTCCTCGTCAGTGAGGTCGGCGACGTCGAAGACATGACGGCCGTCCGGGTAATCCCGGCTTAGGCGCTCGAGCCTCTCACGGTCGGCATCGACCGCGTAGAGACGCGCACCGTTGTCTACGAACGCTTTGAAGATCTCGCTACCAATCCCCCCGGCGGCTCCGGTAACGATTACGCCGCGATCGTTCAGGCCGAAGCCGCGTCCCATCGGAGCTCGGCTGGGAGTCATCTGCGCCACGCGTACTTCCGCAGCTCCGCCTCGTCGACCTCAACCCCGAGTCCGGGTCCCGTGGGAACGTCGATGTAGCCGTCCCTGTGAACGAACGGCGACGCAACAATCTCGTTCTGCATCGGGTTCGCGTCCGGCTTCATTTCTTGCAACAGGCATCGTGTCGTCGAAGCTGACAAGGCTATGGAAGCGGCGGTGTTGATAGCGCTTGACCAAGCGTGCGAGTTGAACCACAGTCCGAGTCGTTCTACGAGGGCTATGACTTGCAGGGCACCGGTGATTCCCTCGGCTCGTCCGACATCGCAGCCGACGACGTCGACGGAACCGTTGCGAAGGAAGTTTTCGTAGCCCTCGGCATTCCACTCCCGTTCGCCCGCCGCAACCAGCGTCGACACCTGTGCGCGCAACTTCTTCAAGCCCTCTACGTCCGCCGGCTCGAGCGGCTCTTCGATCCAGGTCAATCCATGCTCTTCGAACGCTCGCGTGCGTGCAACGGCTTCGGCCAGTGTCCACCTTAGGTGCTGACCACGATCCATCATGAGCATCGCGTCGGGGCCGAGTTCCGCGCGAAGGCTCCGGACGAAGTCGACGTCGCGCCTGATGTCATAACCAAGATGCGCGTCGCCCCGCTTACCCATCCCGATCTTCACACCCTTGTAACCGTCCACGTGTACATACGCTGCATGACGCTCCACCTCGGTCTGGAGGGAAGGGTGGAACGCATGCGTAGATGCAACAACAGGCAATCGGGTCTGAACGGCGCCGCCGAGCAAACCACTAAGTGACTGCCCAAGCAGCTTCCCTTTTAGATCCCAGAGTGCGATATCGATCGCCGAAAGCGCGAACGACGCGATCCCGCCGCGGAACCCGTACCACCAGGCCTCCTGCTTTATCGACGTCCACACCGCGTGCGTCTCCACCGGATCTCGACCGACGACAAGCGGCCCCCATTCCGCGATCAGCGCTTCGGTGGCTGCTGCCGCAGCGGGGAACTGCGTGATCGCTTCGCCCCACCCGACGGCTCCGTCACTGCTTTCGACGCGCGCAAACGTCAGGTAGCGGAGGTTGTTGTTGTCGTTCGGCTCCGGGTAGCACGCCGTGAAAGCCTCGAGACGAACGACGTCCGACGTACTCATCAGCAGCCTTCGTTAACCGCGCTGGTTAGATCGGACGAAGTCACGCGACGCCAATGTCGCTGATTCGTACCGTCGTCCCACGGCGCGAAGATTCATACGCAGCTTCGACAATTCGCAACGTGTCGAGGTTGTCGCGACCGCTCGTCGCGGGCGCTCCGTCTCCATCTATGGCTTCGATCAGTGAGAGCATCGGACCCGCGAAAGCGTCGGGTAGCCACGGCTTCGTATCCGACGCCAAACGCCAAGCCTCGCCGTAGTTACACACTTCGACGATGTCGGGGCTTGGGTTGGGATAGTCGTCCCATAGCCCGAAGTGCCCGCGCACGGCGCCATGCGACCCTTCAACACGCATACGTGCATGGATGTCGCCGGCCAAGTTCGTGTACCGGTCATGGATGACCGCAAAGAGCCCCGACGGCCACTCCAACCACGCGTTGACCCACATGTCCGCGTCAAATCCGCTTCGCGGGTCTGAGAGCATGCGAGCCGCCACGGTTTCCGGGTTGCCGAACAAGAACCGTAAAGCGTCGAAAAGGTGAATCGCGCCGAATAGCCCCATCACGCGCGGTTCGCGCCGCAGCCAGTGACCTGGTGGGAACTCGTTGTTGAGATTGGTGTCAATCACCGCTGCGACCGGATCGCCGAGCGTCCCGTCGTCGAGTGCACCACGCACCGCACCGACGAGTGGTTCCCATCGCATCTGCTGGTTGACAGCGAGGAGTAGGCCGCGTCGCTCTGCGTGCTCAACTAGATCTGCTGCCTCTGAAAGTGTCGGTGCAAGCGGCTTCTGACATAAGACATGCTTGCCCGCGTCCAGCGCCTGACGTGCAATCGTCACCTGTGAGGACGGGGGCACAGCGATGTCGACGACGGAGACCGTCGACCGCGCGAACAGATCGTCCAGCGTCGAGGCTACGTCAGCGCCAGCGGCAGCCGCAGCCGTCCGCGCCAGATCCTGGTCCAGGTCAAAGACCGCGTCAACGGTCAGCCCTTCCTGCAGATAAGCCGGGATATGCGCGGCCCGTACGATTGTGCCGGCGCCCACGATTCCGATCCGCGCCGCCGAACCGGAGGCATCGGGTCCTCTTTTTGAGTGTCGAAACGTTTCCAGGCGACCCACCGTAAAGCGCGGCATGCGGTGATGTCAATCCTGCCTGGAGTCGAGTAGCGACCGACGCTCGTCAGGTCTTGACGCCTCGTGTGCGACGTGTCATTGTTGCACCCTCCTTGACTGGAAACGTTTCTAGCTCCAGCGGTACAGAGCCCAGCAGCGAGGTAGGCTCTATGAGCGCGTCTGCCGACGAGTCCATCATCCGCGGAGCCGAAGCGTGGTACCCGCAATTGCTGACGCGTGCATGGCCGAAGGAGGAGATCGAGGCAGCCTTCGACGCCTGGCAAGTCGTGCCGCATCAGCGCGATCTCGCAACGGGGCCGGGCGTCGTGATGTGCATGTACTACAAGGTCGTTCTTGACGGGGTCGCGCAGGCGTACAAAGGAGCAGGAACTTCCCTCGCGATCTACACCGCTCGGACGGTTGACGGCCTTTTCGAGTGGATGAACAGTGCAGTCCTCGCTGCAGCTGTGGCCGACGGTTCACAGTGGTTCGGCAAGTTCAACGACGTCGACGGCTACGTATTCACAGGAAACATCTACGAAGTTGTAGGTGTAGAAGGCTCGCCCGAGGTTCCTGCTGACGCGGCGTTGTTCATCGAGCGGTTCGAAGTGGATGAAGAATCATGTGAGGCGTTCGACACATGGGCGCGCGCACACACCACGGCGCTCGCGTCGTGCACCGGAGTATTCCGGTCACGCTTCTTCCATCAGTCGCCGCGGAAGAGTCCGGTCGCGTACTACCAATCGGTAGGGAACCGCATGGTCGCGAGCGAGCTCGACTCCTCTTCGCTCCACGACACCCTCATGTCGAAAGACGGCCTCGCCATCCTGGAGGACTCGATGTGCTGGGATCGTCGGCTGGAGTATGTGAGGCGCGAGGTCTACGCGCACGTGTCATGCACGAGAGCGAAGTCCGCGGGCGTTCCGCCGCAGCAGACATCAGTGACATTCGACCGATGAAACGCGTGACGGTAACCGCGATGCGAAAGGAGACGTTCGAAGTGCGCAGAGCAGCTTCGACTAGGGCCGTTGGGGTCGTGGTCGTTATTGCGGCGTTCGCAGCGTGTGGATGCGCGGCGTCCGCGGCAAACGCCCCGACCGGGAAGACAATCACGCGGCTCCCGTACGTGGGCGTGAAGGGGCCGTGGCTTGCGTGGAACAAGAAGACGTGTCGGTTCCAAAACGCTAAGCACCACCCGGCGACCTACAGCGCGGTGCTGCGCAAGGTCACGCGCCCGACCAAGTCCGTTTACACCACGTTCTCGACGACACTCGCCGTCGCGAAGGTCATCAATGATGCTGTCAACGGTGCAGCGAAGAAGGCCGGAGTGAAGCAGATCATGCTTTCGAACGAGTTCCCGAGCACGACGCTTCCGATCCAGGTCGCGACGCAGGCGGCGGCGATCAAGCCGAACGTCGTTATCTCCACCAACATTCAGCCAGCCCTGTATCCGCACATCCAAAGAACGTACGAAGGCGCGTGCGTCCCAATGATCAACGTCTTCGACCTCCCTGGAGTCCCGCATCCAGCTCCCGCGATCCAGGCCAGCTACACGGGTCAAGGCGCCGAAATGGCGAAGGCAGCCGTGAAAATCATCAACCAGCGCGGATGGCCGGCTTCGGATACATGGGTAGTGGTCTGCGGGGACTCGAAGATCGGGTCGACGCCAGGAAGCATCCGCGATGTCGTCACGACGTTCGAGAGCAAAGTCGCGGCTGCGTTGAAGGTGCCGTCCGACCACCTAAGCCCTGTCCTCGAATGCAACGTCGGCGATCCGCAAGGACCGCGGACCGCAGTAACCGACTGGCTGACCGCGCATCCGCAGGCGAAGTATGTCGTTGGTGCTGAATGGGTCGATTCGACCGTGATGGGAATGGTCCAGGCGCTCCGCGACAAAGGGTTCACGTCGAACGCGCTCGTGGCCACGGGCGATGCCACCGACGAAATTCTGAAGGTGATCGCTAACAACGATCCAATCCTTCAGGTTGACACAGACAAGCGCTTCGGTCTGTGGGGAACGTTCTTGGTGTCCATGGCGGAAGACGTTGCGGCCGGACGACCCGTTCCGGCATATGTCGACCCAGGAACCGTTGCCGTGACTCCTGCTAACGCCGCGAAGGTGCTGGCGGCGCGCTCAGCTGGTAAGTGATCGACGACGCTTCCGTACGCCGCCGCGGCGAGCGCGATTCGCGTTCGCCGGCGGCGGCGTCCACACCGACAGTCACGTTTGCACGCGCCGTCAGGCGCGTTCTCTTGAGCGAACGCGCGGATGCTGTCGGTCTCGGGATTGCCCTGCTGGCACTCTGCGCTGCGCTGACGCACGAGTCACCGTACTTCCTGAGCGCGTCGAATTTCAGCGCAATAGGGCTCGCGATCTCAATCTCAGCTGTAGTGGCGTCCGTTCAGACGGTCGTGCTGGTAAGCGGCGGCCTCGATCTTTCCATCACGGCGGTGTTAGCGCTGTCTGGCGTCGTGGCCGAGAGCACCCTTCAGCGCGGCGCACCTCTCGCGGTCGCGGTTTTGGCCGGTCTCGCCGTCGGCGTTGTCGTCGGTCTAGTGAACTCGGTCCTGATCGTAGGGATCGGCGTGAACGCCTTCATAGCGACCATCGGCACGCAGTTCCTATTCCGCGGCATCGCGTATATCTGGACGAACGGCTCGTCCGGTGCGTACCTCAGCGGGACGTCGTTCAACTACATCGGGGGTGGTCGCCTACTCGGCGTCAGGTTCCCGATCGTCTTGATGTTCTTGACGCTGGTGCTGACCTGGTTCTTGATGCGCTATACCCGCTTCGGCTCGCGTGTCTACGCCGTCGGGGGTAGCGAATACGCAACGAAGCTCGCGGGAGTGTCAATATGGAGGCTTAGGACGCTGATCTACGTCTTAAGCGGTGTCTCTGCCGCGCTTGGCGGGTTGATGTTGGCGTCGCTCAACGGGGCATCCTTCCCGCAAGCGGGCATCGGCGAGGAACTCACAATCATTGGCGCGGTGTTGCTTGGTGGTACGGCGCTAACTGGCGGACGCGGAACAGTCTTCGGAACATTCCTCGGCGTTTGTCTTCTCGGGGTGCTTGCGAACGGCCTGAACCTCCTCGGGATCAACGGTTTCTGGCAGACCTTCCTTCAAGGCGCGATCTTGGTCTGCGCAGTGGCGTTCGACGAGATTCGACGAAAGCTCCGCGCACGATGACAACTCCGGCACGCGAAGGCAATGGTGTCGTTCTGAGCGGCCGCAGCCTTCGGAAGGCGTATGGATCGATCGTCGCCGTCGACGACGTCAGCATTGACATTCGCCGCGGCGAGATCTTGGCCGTCGTAGGCGACAACGGCGCGGGGAAGTCCACGCTGATCAAGATGCTTTGCGGAGTAACGCGACCTGACGCCGGGACTCTGCTTCTTGGGGGAAAGCCAATTTCGTTTCACAGCCCCGCAGCGGCGCGCGCAAAGGGAATCGAAACGGTTTTCCAGGATCTTGCGCTTGTTCCGAATCAGGACGTTGTTTCCAACCTATTCCTCGGCCGGGAGATATTCCGCGGGGGCGTCTTGCGTCCGTTGCACCTACTCAACCGGCATGAGATGCGTCGCCGCACACGCGATCAGCTCTCTGCGCTTGAGGTGTCGATACAACGCGAGGCGGGCGTACCGATCGGGCGCATGTCAGGAGGCCAGCGCCAATCGGTTGCGATTGCGCGTGCAGCGTTTTGGGCGTCGGAAGTCATGTTCATGGACGAGCCGACAGCTGCGCTGGGCGTTCGCGAAGCGAGCGCTGTTCTAAGACTTGCGCGGCGTGTAGCGGATGAAGGTCTCGCCGTCGTCATGGTGAGTCACGTGATGCCTCATGTGATGGAGTTCGCGGACCGGGTCATCGTTATGCGACACGGCTCGAGAGTCGCCGAGGTGACCGACGACATAACGGCTGAGCGACTCGTCCGTCTGATCGTCGGCGCGGAACATCCGCTAGGGGAGAAGCAGGAAGAGCAGTGAGCTCCGACAAGAACGCCACCGCGTATCAGGTCTTGGCTGGCGTCGCGAGCCTGCCACTAACGCCGCCACTCGGCCTCGACATGGTCGGTTTTCTGCGGAGGTGGGCGCCGGCGCGAGCGTACGGTGAACGTCTCGAGGTATCGGTTCTCGTTCTAGAAGCGGAGGGAAGTCGTGTCGCAATCGGCGCCTTCGACGGGATCTTCACACCAGGTGACTACGGCCGCCGGATTCGCGCGGCGGTCGCCGAAGGCGCGCAGGCTGAAATGGATGCCGTGCTCTTCAACTCGAGCCATACACACGCGGCGCCGCCGCCGCCCGGCCTTCTCAAACTTGGGGGTACAACCTTCGACCTTCGTGAAGACGAAGCGCTATACGCGGAGGTCGTTATTGCGACTGCTCGCTCCGCAGCGCAGCTCGCGGCAGAGCGGATGGAAACCGCGTTCATCCGAATGGCGAGCCGCACATTTGATCTTGGCGTCAACCGTCGACAACGAACAGATGAGGGAACTGTCCTCGGCTGGAATCCCGAAGGACTAATCGATCGTGACGTAGACGTGGTGCGCGTGGACACGAGCGCGGGTCGCCCGCTCGTCACATTGATCGCGTACGGCTGTCACCCCGTCGTCATTGGGCCGGACGTCGCCGAATACTCGTCGGATTTCGTCGGGCCGCTTCGCAACGCTGTCAGGCAGTGGACCGGGGGAGAGTGCATCTACCTTCAGGGGTGTGCCGGCAACGTGCTTCCGCTAGAAGCGTGGTTCGACCACGTGGGTCCGGAAGTCGAGTTCGGTCGCGCGCTCGCGATTTCAGCGATTGCGGCGTGGCAAGAAGCTAACCCGCGCGTCGGCCGGCCAGTGCAGGAGCCGTGGGCTTCAGCGGTGCCGATTGCCGTGTGGCGACTCGCAGAGTTCGACGACATCCCTAGTGCTCGCTTGGCCGCACGCGAGGTCAACGTTTCGTTGCCCTTGGCGGACGTTCCAACGCGCGCCGAGATCCTCGATATTCAAAAGGATCGCGAACGGGTCGCGAGCGAACTCCAACGAACGGGAGCGCCCCGCAGCGAGTGGAACCCGGTCTCTATTCACGCAGTGTGGGCAAAAAGAGTCGCGGACTCGATGGATGCTGGGACACTTGAAGACCCGGTCGAGACGATTGTGCAAGTCCTTCAGATCGGCGACATCGGCGTCGCAGCGCTGCCGGGCGAACCGTTCACCGAGATCGGACTCGAGATAAAGAGGCTAGCGACCACGGAGCAGACGATCGTCCTCGGATGCTCGAACGACGCTGTCGGCTATATGAGCACCGCCGAGGAGTATCTGTTCGGCGGCTACGAACCGGCGCTGGCGCAACGGCACTACGGGCGCCCAGCACCATTTGATCCGATCGTTGCGCGAATTCTCGTTGACGCCGCCGTGGAAGGCATCGGATCACTGGTACGAGGCACGACCCGATGAACGCCGCCGGCGGCGTCGTCGCGCTTTACGGCGCAGGACAGGTGAACACTCGCGTAGCGCAGTACCTCGCGACGAGGCACGGGTGGACCGTACGAGGCCCATTCGGACGCAACGAACGTAACAACGCTTTCCGAAGCGGTGCGGACGTCGTCGTAATCGCGACGACGTCGTTCCTCAGGGAAGTGGCGCCGGATATCGAAGCAGCCGTTGAGGGAGGCGCGAACGTGATCACGACGGCTGAGGAGGCGGCATATCCATGGGCGAACGACCCAGACATCGCCGACCGCTTGAACGCCTTAGCGGTCGCTCGTGATGTAACGATTCTTGGAACCGGTGTGAATCCCGGTTTTGCGTTTGACGCGCTGGTCGTTGCGGCGTCAGGCGGGACGTCGTCGGTGCGATCGATACGAGTAACCCGCGTGGTCGACCTTTCAGCGTTCGGCGGGGCGGTCTTACGACGTATCGG
>CADDZN010000040.1 GCA_902812375.1 bacterium
ATGTAGCACAAAAAGTCGGCGTCACTGATTTATATGATGGTCGCGCGGTCGCGCTCGCTGATTTATCGAATCGCGGTGTTGAAGATGTAATCGTCGCAAATCAGAATCAGCCCGCGGTTCTGTACCGGGATTATCCCGACACCAGCAATCACTGGATCGCATTCAAGCTGATCGGAACGCGGAGCAACCGGAGCGCAATCGGCGCGGAAATCGTGATCGAGGCTGGAGATCTGAAGCAACGGCGCATCGTCGACGGCGGATCCGGCTTCGCGAGTCAGAACGATCGTCGCGTCCACTTCGGCCTTGGCTCCCACGAATGGGTCGATCGTGTCGTGATACACTGGCCATCGGGCACCCAGCAGGTGCTGCAGCGTCCAGCCATCGACCAGTTCGTGACGGTTACCGAGCCCGGGCGCTGACGCGGTGAGCGACGCGACGCGCGTGGAGAAACAGATCGGCTCAAGCGCTGACTCGGGCGCTTACGCCCGCCCTCCGCCGAGCGAACACTTACAACCCAGCCGGAGAATTTCCGCTCGAATATTCTCTCGCAGGGATGGCAGCGCGCCAGCAAGCTCGACCCACGCTACCTGATCGCATTCCTCATCACGCTCGTCCTTGTGGCCGCGCAGCTCCGCTATCACATGGTCGGCGGCTACGATCGATTGGCGCTTGCACTATTGGTGTGCACGGGCACCGAGGCAATCCTGTCGTGGTTCGATCGCGGCAAAGTGGTGAACCTGACCAGCGCGTACATCAGCGGCATCAGTCTGACTCTTCTCACCAAGCCACAGGGTGGGGCCCTCTGGCCATTCGCAATCGGCGGATTTCTCGCGATCTCCTCCAAGTACGTGCTGAGATATCGCGGCAACCATCTCTGGAATCCGACGAACTTCGCGATCAGCGCCCTGCTACTTCTCGCCGCCGATCGTGTTTCCGTCCTCAGTCATCAGTTCGGCAATGACTTAGCGACGAATCTGGTGATCTGGATTTTCGGGCTCATCATCGCCGCGCGCGTTGGGGTGCTGCACATCACTCTTACGTACGTCGCGAGCTTCCTGGTCCTCAACAGTGCTCGAGCATTGGCGCTTGGGATGCCCGTGCTGCCGGAGATCGCGCCGATCACCGGACCCATGTATCAGTTGTTCGTGTTCTTCATGATCACAGATCCGCGCACGGTCGTTCGCGGACGCCGACGTCAAATCGTGGTTGCGATTTTGATCGCAGTAATGGAAACGCTGATTCGTTTCGCGTCGGACAAAGGTTGGCCATTGCCAACGGCGTTCAATGTCGCGCCGGCATTTCTTGCATTGGCGACCGTCGGCCCGGTAGCGAAATGGCTCGACCTGCGCCGGCTTGCTACAAGTAGCCCTTCTTCAGCAGGAAAGGTCCGGCCTTAGCGTAGTAGCTCGGATCGGGGAGCTCCCATCCGAGTGTATCGGCAAGCCGGTCATAGACATTGAAGAGGAACGCGACGTAGAACGCATCGCGAATCGCCTCACGCGTCACTCCGGTGGCTAGAACTTCGAGAATGCTGCTCGGAGTGAGCTGTTCCGGCTGCAGAGTGAACGTCTCGAGCAGACCGAGCGTCGCGCGCAGCTTCTCATCGATAGGAGCCGTGCGGTAATTCTCCAGGATCAGCTTGGTGTTGCCATTACGAAGCGCTGCCTCCGCGACCGCGGAGTGGGCGTTGGTTCAGAAGACGCACTGATTGAGCCGCGACACGAACGCCGCGAAGACCTCGCGCTCGCCAAACGTCCACACCGACGGGCCTCGCATCACCTGCTGCGTAAGCTCGGAGAACGGGCGTCCGAAAAATTCCTTCCTGTAGAACAACGTCCGTACGACGCCCGGTGCGTGTCCCATCATGAGCCGCATGACGCCAAGGATTGCTCTCTCGCGCAGACGATGTCCCTTGTGGACTTTCTCGAGTCTCATGCTTTTTCCAATGCGTCGAGACCCGCGAGCAATCGCCGGCGGGCGGCGCCGAGCGCGGCACCGAGGACGATCTCGAACAGTTGGTCGTCGCTGTATTTCTTCTTCAGCGCATCGAGGTCTTCGTTCGAGACTTTATACGCGTGCCGATGAATCTTGCTTACTAGCCCCTGAAGATCTGCGGGCACACCAGTCCCTGCGGCCGCAGCTTTCCGAACAGCGGGTTCGCTTTCGCCCGGCCCATCGAGGACGTTTTTTAAGACTCGGTCGCGCAGCTCCGCGTGGGGGTCCACCATCAGATCAGCCCCCTGCCCTTGGTCGCGGTGATCAGGCTGCGGCGGCGATGGGAGCGCGATGGCGCGCGCAGGTGCACATGGGAGTCACATCCTCCGCTGCCGGCGGATACATGTGGTAGTACATCGCGACGACCATCGGAATGAACACAAGCGCGTTGTAGAGAAGGTGCAGCTCGATGCGCGGAATCCAGATCTGCCCGACGCTGGTCGGCACGCTGCCGCCAAACCAGTAGTGATGCGTGTTTGCCTGATAGAACAGGATGAAATGCTCGAAGTGGTGCCAGAACTGGATCCAGAAGGCAATCATCCACCAGGTGTGCGAAGCCCCGCTAAAACCCCTTCTCAGCACCCACAGGCCGATCACCATGACCAGCGCGAACCCATAATGAAGCGCTTCGGTTTTCATCAGCCACGGATAGTACATCCCTAGCAGGCCCATCGACATCGACCGCGACCAGTGCAGCACGAAAAACTGATAGGCCTGGATGATGTGCTCGGCCCAATGAAACAGCACAATCGCCATGAAGCTCTGAAGGGCAGCTCTGTGCCAGCGAGTGTTGAGGCTCTCGCTGAGGCCGCCGATGGAACCTCCGGTAATGTGATGAATCGCGGGAGCCGAACTGGCCATGTTTTCTCTCAGGAATCGATCGAAGGGCGCGAGCAACGATAGGACAAGGGGCACTCACCGTCAAGGCGTTTTGCCCCGTATCTCCCCGTGATTTCGCTCAGGTACTCACATGCTCGCCCGTCGTGAATACTGAGCTTGGCGCCATTCCCCTCAGAGAGGGTAAGGCTTCGATAACGCTGTCGCGACTCATACCGAGGAGGGCATGGCGCTCGATGAGAGTGTCGAAATCGACCGGATAAAGGTTTTTGCGGCTCGGATCCGCCAGACCTGCTACATTTCGCGGGCTAATCGCGGCGGCGAGCCACTGCGCGAACCCACTCCGCTCTGGAGTTGTGCCCGCATCACCACGGCCGTTCGTGATCTGCCGGAGCCGGGCGAGGCTCTCACGCGCGAGTGGCTGGAGCAACGGGTCGCCGACGCCGAGAAAGCCTCTCCAGGCCACGTGTTCGTCGGGAATGAGACGCTGGCTCACTTCCGCGAAGGAGACAGTCCCGAAATAGAGCGCCGCCTGCGCCGCGAACAGGTCGAAATGGCTCATCGCTTCATAGGCACCCGCGACCACGAGATCGATTTGGTCCGCTTCGGCCGTTAGGGTCGATTCGTAACGCGTGAGAACTTGCGGATCGGGCAGTCGTCGGCGATTGGCAGAGGATTCGAATGCGAGAGCCAGGCGCTCGACCGCGCGCAGGCTCCAGGCGATACCCGTCGAGAACAACGGGTCGATAAACGCAAAAGCATGCGGCATTAGTGCCCAGCGTTGCCCCGCTGCGCGGGTGAGACGATGCTGAATCCGCTGGCGAAATACGATTGGCAGGACTGGCCGAGCGTCACCGAAGGCATTGGCGAGAGTCGGATATCGATTGAGGAGTGCACTCCATAACGCCGTCCCACTCGCGGTTGCGGGCAATGTGGCCAACCCGCGCGGACTCAACAGAAATCCCGCGCTCGTCACTCCATCATCGAAGCGCAGCGAGTACATCCAACCTTCGTCGATTAGGTGGTGAACCGCGGCCCAGTCGTCCGGATACGGCCCATTCGGCAATCCCGGAACGACGTCGCTCATCAAATGGACGCCATCGAAATGGCTGAAGACGACCGCCGACCGCGTCTGAGTCCGCTCCAGCGCGGCTGGAATAGAGAGCTGCTTCGCGAGAAATCCGCCGGGCCCCGAAGCATCGATGACGAAGTTCGCTCTTAGCTCGAACGGGATGTGGTTGGCGGTCCCAGAAAGATGCATCCCATTGGGCACGAGCTGCGAGCTGGTCAGATCCACGCGTTCCCGATAGTTGACTCCGGCCGCACTCGCCGCGCGCACGAAGTGATGATCGACATCAGCGCGGAGCCAATGCGTGTCGGAGAGCGCGTCGTGCGGACTGGCCGCGACGAGCAGTCGCTCCGAGTCGAGGCCACGGTTGGCGAATTCCTGAGTCGGATGATGGCGGTAAAAGGTGAAGCCCCGCTTCAATCCACGCCGCAGCTCGGGAAAGCGCGCCAACCACCTGCCATGCGTCGCTAGGTGATAGCAATCCGCGAGGCCGTAGCGCAGCCCAAGCCGCTCGAGCGACAGATTTGCGAGTGGGGTCGACGACTCACCGATCGCAAAACGTGGGTGACTGCCTCGCTCGAGCAGTACGACATCGTAGCCGAGCGCGGTGAGGACTCGCGCGAGGATAGATCCGGCGAATCCGCTGCCGACGATCGCCACTTCGCACGTTTGCATCATGCGTGATGGCTCGCGACGGCTGCCAGTGCGGAGATGTCCACATTTCCATGTATGGCATCGCAAGCGATGGACGGCTCCGTTCGACCCGTAAGATTGAAGCGGCGGATACGTTCGACCCGCGCCGCTCGGCAATGCTCACACGCTGGCAATCGTTCTACATCCCAAAGATCAGCCGTGACGACTGAGGACCGAATGTGGGCGCAGCGGTCGAGGGCTTGCTCGAGCTGCAAGAGCGTCGGAGGCGTGAAATCGCCGCGTGCCTGAAGACGCTCGATCTCGCCATTGCCGCCACGCACTGGAATTATGGAGATGACGGAGGCGCCGCGATCTGCGGCGTACTCGACCGTCCGGACGGTCCACAAAACGGATTCGTGCACAGGAATGTGCGGCGTGCCAAGCAGCACGAACACCCGAAGGTCGATGTCGTTATCGAGGAGAAAGCGCGCTGCGCGATCGAACCGCGCGAGATCGAGCCGCTTATTGAGCTGCGCCGCAGCAGCCGGATGGATCGTTTCCAGCCCCACCGCAACCTCGAGTCGTCCGGAAATTTGCGCGGCGAAATCGAGTGCGGTGGGGCCAATGGTGTTAGCGTGGGACTCGACGGTGACTGCGCCGAACGGCGCAGCGAGCGCGGCAATCGCGGGAACGTCCTCCGCCGGGACCGCACGCTTGTCAAAGAAATTGCTGGAGTTGTAAAGCTTGAGCCGCTCGCACGAAATGTCGCCCAATGTTGCGAGGACGCCCTCGACCTGCTCCACCAAGGCGCCGGCAGGCGTAGGACCCTCGATCGTCGTGCGCCACAGATCGCAGAATGAACATGTAAAGGGGCACTCCGCGCCGGCGAGAAAAACCGTAACTGCGCGCTCGAGCCTTCCGTCGGGCCGCCGCTCGTCCTCGACAACGGATCCGTGCGCCCTATAGGGATCGACAGCATTCTTCGGGGGTCGCAGCGCTCTGATCCGGCGATCCACGGTCGATGCGTTCACTTACTCGGAGAGGTTTGTGGCGTGGTCGTTCCTACCGCTCTGCGAGAATTCGCTGGGCCGGCGCGCTGTGCAGCGTCTCGAAGTAGCTCCGGTATCGCGCCTCATCCCGGGGAAACAATCGATCGACCTCTTGGGCGGATACCGACCCGTGCTGGAACCGGCGCTTGGGAAAGATCGGCATCTCGAGACCAAGCACCGAGCGCACACCGCGCGCGACGATCTCGCCCTTCAACGCGTACAGTCGCTCGTGCGATCCCTGAGTCAGCTCCGCAAACGGAATCGCCTCCGCCACCGCGATCACGGCAGGACGCGTGTAGGGACTGAACGCTGCGAACCCATATTCCCGCGCGCACGCATAGCTGCGTACACACCCTCGGCTATACCCGCCCGAGTACGTGAGCGAGTGCTTGATCGATTCGACGCCCCAGCCTTCCTGATAGAGCATCCGGTTGTTGACGACGCTCCGGATGGTGAGCTCCGTGTTCTCCTCGATCGGATAGTCCTTGAGATTCTCGTCGCCGCCGTCGCCGTCGACGAGCAGCCGCCAATCTGGATAGCGCTCGCGAATCGCCGCGAGCAGCGCCAGGTTTACGGCGGCACATTCGACATCGAGCGGCTTGTAATCCTCGATTACGGCGACGGCGTGGAATGGATCGAGCGCTGCCGAGGGAACGTCGATCACCTCGCCGAACATCTCGAGACCGGTGTCGGCGAGAAACTCGCGGGCCTGACGCGCATCGTCGCCCTCTCCGTCAATGGAGAGCGTGAAAGCCTTGAGCCGCGCCGGAGACTGCCCTTCGTTCAGCAGTAGTTTGTAGAGGCAGAGAAACACCGCGCCGCTATCGATGCCGCCAGAGAACGGAACTCCGATTGGAGTGTCCGCATGTTGCGCGAGCAACCAACTCCGCAGCTCGCTATAGAGCGCTTGAATGTAATGGCGACCTACGAGATCGAGATCGGCCGTCAGTGTTCCGCGCGGCGGATCAAAGAAACGCGTATGCACGGGATTGGGATCGGGGCATCCAACCAGCCGCAGGGTGGTGACGTGATGCCCGGGAACCATTCTGGTATAACTCGGGTGAAACTGGGCGGACCACCCTCGGCGCGAGAGCTCGGTCGCGATCTCATCGATCCGGTCAGCGACAATGAGCACCGGTCCGTCGGTGGATTTCGCCAGGAAGTAGCGCATCGGTCGGTCGAGGCTTCGCGCGAGCAAGACTCTTTCCCTATCCTGGGCAACCAGGGCAAAGGACCCTTCGATGTTGAGCACTGCCGCCGGATCGTCCGCGAGGAGACGTCGGCGAGCTTCGGTTTCGTCAATCGACCAGAGGCGCTGAGAGTCGCTCGGGATCAGGTTGATCACGCGCGAAATTGGCCGGTGCGTGTCCATGCGAACAAAATACCTCGCGTCCGGTATCACTGCTACAACAAGGGCTCTATTACACTCGCAGGCTTTCGGTACCAGTGTGGCCGAGCATAGCTTATATACCTCGCGCCGCAAACCACGCGGAGCGACGGTGCCGGTCACAGCAAGATTATCCAAGCGGTTCTACGAGCAGCTTGGCGACGACATAACGAACGAGCTGGTAAACTGGTTCAACGAAGTGGACGCTACATATCGTGCTGACCTGCGGGAGCTGAACGAGCTCAACTTTGCGCGTTTCGACGCCAAGGTGGAGCAGCGCTTTGCCGAGTCCGAAGCTCGGTTTGAGGCTCGCCTCGTTCAGTTAGAAGCCAAGTTCGAGACTCGCCTCGTTCAGTTAGAAGCGAAGTTTGAGGCCCGTCTCGTTCGATTCGAAGCCCAGATGGAAAAGCGCTTCATCCAATTCCAGGCCCACGTAGAGCAGCAGCTCACCGAGCAGCGCGAGCACCTGGAGCGCCGCCTCGGCGAGCAGACTCGCTGGTTCTATGTGGCGTGGGCAGCCCAAATGGGCGCGACCGTCGCAGTTCTCCTAAAGGTGTACGGCAGATAACCGCACCCAACTAACCACGAAGCGGCCCCTGAAGCACAAACTCTTCGCACCGCTGATGCGCAGTGCTATTGTTACCGCGATCGCGTTGCTTATAGCCGCCTGCCACGGGAAAACCGACGGGCCGCGCGCCTTCAAAATCCTTTCACCGAGCGAGACGGGGATTGACTTTGCCAACAGCATTGCGACGACTGATTCACTCAACGTCCAGACCGATGTCTATGTGTACAACGGCGCCGGCGTCGGCCTAGGGGACATCGACAACGACGGGTTGCCCGATATCTACTTCGCTGGCAACACGGTCTCGAGCAGGCTCTACCTGAACAAGGGTAGGATGAGATTCGAGGACATCACGACGCGCGCCGGTGTCGGCACAAGCCGTTGGGCAACCGGCGTGACGATGGCGGACGTCAACAACGACGGCTATCTGGACATCTACGTCTCTGTTTCGGGGCCGGCGTGGTCCAAAGCCGCGCAGCGCGCAAATCTGCTCTTCACCAACAACGGCAACCGGACATTCACTGAGGAGGCCGCGCGCTACGGAATTGCCGACACGGGATTCACCACTCACGCGGCGTTCGTCGACTACGACCGCGATGGGTGTCTCGATCTTTTCCTGCTCGAGAATTCCCCACAGGATTTCTCTCGCGGCGACGTGTCTACGCATCCCTCGGGAATGCAGGGCGAAACGCCCGGCAGCCACAACGAGCTATATCGGAATAACTGCAACGGCACGTTCACGAACGTGTCGCAGCAGGCGGGGATTCTGCGTGACGCGGGCTTTGGGCTCGGCGTAGCCGTCGCGGACTTCAACGAGGATGGCTGGCCGGACATCTACGTCTCGAACGACGGAACGCCGAACGATGTGCTTTATGTCAACAACGGCAACGGCACGTTCACCAACAAGCGCGGCGAGTGGCTCAAGCACACCAGCTCCGCGGGCATGGGCGTTGACGTCGCCGACTTCAACAATGACGGCTGGCCCGACATCGCGCAGGTGGACATGGCGCCCCACGACCTCAGCCGCCGTAAGAGGATGACCGGCCTCACTACGCTCGGCGAAATCCAGCAACTTCGCAGCCGCGGTTTCCGCGAGGACTTCGGCGTCAATGCACTACAGCTCAATAGCGGCATCGTCGGCAACGGGGAGATCGCGTTCAGCGACATCGCCAATCTGGCCGGTGTCGCGACGACGGATTGGAGCTGGAGCCCGCTTTTCGCCGACTTCGACAACGACGGTAACAAGGACCTTTTCATCGGTAACGGTTATCCGAAGGCGGTGAACGATCTGGATTACATGGCGGCAGCGAACGCAGCGCGGCGTCGCGGGAACGTCAAAGGCGCGCTGAAGCTTCTCGAGCAACTGCCCGCCTACGATGTCTCCAACTATTTCTTCCTCAACAACGGCGACCTGACCTTCACCGACGAGACTCGGGCGTGGGGACTCGATCGCCCCAGTTTTTCCTACGGTGCCGCGTACGCGGATCTCGACAACGACGGTCGGCTGGATCTCGTCGTCAACAACATCGACGCGCCGGCGTTCGTCTATCAGAACGTCGAGCCCGTAGACGAAAACCATCATTACCTAATGGTGAAGCTGGAGGGTGACGCTCCGAATCGCAGGGGAATTGGGGCGAGTGTGACAGTCACCTCGCACGGTCGAAAACAGTACCTGTATCAGTCGCCGTTCCGCGGGTTCATGTCGACGGTTGACGACCGTCTGCACTTCGGCGTCGGCGCGTCGAAGAGCATCGATAGTCTTGAGGTCACGTGGCCGGATGGCAGGTACGAGTTGCTGACCAATGTCGGCGTGGACCGACAGGTGGTACTGCGCCAGTCCAGCGCAACCGAGAAGAGAAACGGACCAGCGAGGCCGGCGCCGAGTCCGTTGTTCAGAGCAGTCGATCGGAGGGAGAGCGGGCTCGCATACAAGCCAGCCAGTGCAATGTTGTCGGACTTCGGCGTCCAGGCGCTCCTCCCTTACAACTTGTCGAGTCACGGCCCACCAATAGCCGTCGCCGATGTCAATGGCGATGGCCTGGACGATGTTTTCATCGGCGGGACGTCCGACACGCCGGGCAAGCTGTTCATCCAACGCAAGGACGGCGGGTTCGTCGCGGACTCGCGGAGCCAGCCGTGGGACGCCGACAAGGAGTTCGAGGATTGGGGCGCGCTTTTCTTCGATGCAAACGGCGACGGCCGGCCCGATCTGTACGTCGCGAGCGGCGGCTATCGTCTCGCGCCGATCTCGCAGCTATTGCAGGATCGCCTATACGTGAACGAGGGCGGGGGCCGCTTCGTAAAGGATGCGTCGGCCCTTCCGCCTATGCTCACCAGCAAGTCTGTCGTTCGCGCCGGGGATTTCAATGGCGACGGGCGGCCGGATCTTTTCGTCGGCGGCCGATTGACGCCGAGGCAGTATCCGGTGCCAACGCGCAGCTACATTCTGCGCAATGATGGTGGGCACTTTACGGACGTAACAGAACAGGTCGCTCCGGAGCTCGTTCACCCGGGCGGAATGATTACCGACGCGCAATGGGTCGACTTCGACGGCGATCACCGGCTCGATCTCGTAACGACTGGCGAGTGGATGGGCGTTGACTTTTATCGGAACGATGGCAGCCGCTTCCGTAACGTCACCCAATCCACCGGGCTTCCCTCAATGCGCGGCTGGTGGTTCAGTCTTGCCGCCGGTGACTTCGACGGCGACGGGCGTCCAGACCTCGTCGCCGGTAATCTTGGACTCAACTACGCATACTCGACCAGCAAGGACGCGCCGTTCGGCATCTATGCCGGCGACTTCGCCGGAGAACGGAAGACCGACCTCATTCTCACCAAGCGCGTCGACGGCAAAGAATATCCATACGCCGGAATAGCGCAGCTCAACGATGCGATTTATTCACTGGGAATAAGGTTTCCGACGTTCGGATCGTTTGCCGACGTTACGGTCGATCAGGCGTTCGGAGAGTCGCAGCTCAAGCAGACGCTACACTATCAGGCCGATACTTTCGCCAGCATGTACTTCCACAACGACGGGGCGGGAAAGTTCAGCGCCGCGGCGCTGCCGAACATGGCGCAGATCGCGCCGATCAAAGCGATTCTCGGACAGGATGTCGATGGAGATGGCCGGCTCGATCTGATCGTCGCAGGAAATCTTTATGAGGCCGAGCCCAACACGCCCCGAGCGGACGCGGGCAACGGGCTTTGGCTGAGAGGTGACGGCAAGGGCCACTTAGCCCCCATCCCTCCTTATCGGAGCGGGTTTCTCGCGCCGGGCAATGTATCCGGACTCACGCTCGTCAACACGGCGAAGGGCAAGATGATAATCGTCGCGAACAGCGCGGATTCGCTGCAGACGTTTGCGATTGGCCGGCGCTGACAAAAAAACGCCGGTACTTCACTGTACCGGCGTTTTTTGTTCTGCAATTGCTTACCAGCCAAGATTCTGCTTGAGCGTCTCCGTTCCGCCTGACTTGCTCAAATCGATTTCGACCGGCGGAATCGCGTAAAAGCGGTGCTTGTCTTGGAGGTCCTCTGCATTGACGAGATATAGCCTCCTCGCATCCTCGCGCCCGCCGCCGATCCCCCTGAGGTAGCCGTTGATCGTAGCCTTTGCTTCCGGCATTCCGTAGCGTCTCAAATCGAAGAAGCGCTGGCCTTCCAGTGCTAGCTCGAGCCTCCGCTCGGCGTGGACTGCCGCACGCGCATATGCTACACTCGGGAATGATGGGTAAGGCCTGACGTCGTATTTCGCCCACGTGATCGATAGATCGTTGATTGGTACTGCCATCCGGCTATCCCCAGCGCACTGCGGGTATTTCGCAGCAACGTTATTGTCAGCGGAAGCGCCGCAACCTTGTGCCGCTACCGCGGCCCGCGCTCTGATCTTATTCACGAGGGCCCGAGCGCCTTCGAGGTCGCCGGTTTCAACCTCGGCCTCTGCCAAGAGTAACAGCAAATCGCCGTACCGGAAAATGTGCATATTCATCGAGTTTTGTTGCTGCGGCTGCCAGCCAACACCGGGAGCTGTTTCGGCTCCGCTGGCTTTTTCATGTGCGTTCTTTTTGGTACTGTATGGCCCGGCGTTGTCCTTGTCTCTCGCCCAAGCATCGTCATACAGCTCCCAGTCTTTGTACGGAACCCCCTCGCGCCCGACGGTCCAGTCGAGGCGCGGATCGACGGGCGTCGTCAGGTTACCGGCAACGAATTCCGCGTTCGATGCGTTCCAGGAATCCGGAGCAGAAAGCGCTAGCGGCAGCCCGTTCGCGTCGACTTTGAAGAAATTGACAAGATTTTGCGAGGGAGGGTTGAACCCGCAGCAAGAGAAGTGGCTCGGATTATTTGGGAAGTTGAGCCGCTCGCCCTCGTTTGCGTTCGCGCCATTCGGCTCGCCGTCATTCGCCGAAGCCTGATACGCAAAGATTGTTTCCTTGCCGTTCTCCTTGGCAAAAAAGGCGGTCCATACATCCGGGACGCTGGCCTCGAGCGCGTAGGGACCATTTGCGACAACATCCTTGAAGGTCGTGGCGGCGCCTGCGTAATCGTGGTTGTAGATCTGCACGCGGCCTTTGTAGGCTTTCGCGGTCCACAGTGTCGCACGCCCGGCTTGGCCGTTGCGCGGCGTCTCAGGCAGCAGCTTGATGGCGGAATCGAGGTCCTTCAGAAGATCCGCAGCAACTGCGGTGGTGTCCTCGTTCGCCTTGCGGAAATCGGTATCGTCTTCACGATAATACGGAACGTTTCCCCACATCCTCCACGCCTCGAACATATAGTGCGACCGGAGGAAAATTGCCTCACCCTCAATGCCTTTGGCGTCAGCGGCGGAAAACTCACCCGGACTCGACGCCAAAACCTGCTTGAGGAGGCGAAGGGTGGCGTTCGCCCTTACAACGCCTTCGTAGGCCTGAACCCATTTGTCTTCCAGGTAGAGGCCGGCGCCGGGAGCTGACCAGTGGTAGCCCTCGATATCGTTGATCGGACCCTGATCGCCGAAGTCCGATCCCTTGTAGGTGTCGTCGCTTGCCACGTCGCCAAAGACCCAGTCGCTGGCCGCACATCCCCACCCGCCGGGGCGGGGGAGCCCGGTAGTGCAATCGAGAGCGCGGTATGTTGCAATTAGGCTTCCCTCGACGCCCGCGCGGTTCGCGAGCGTCCCCTGATTCAACGTTCCCTGCGGCGTGGCGGCGTTACTCAGGAAATCCTTGCAACCATAGAGTGCCGCTGTCGCAAGAATCACCAATCCCGTGCCCCGGAGCAGAGCGTGTTTCGATACTATTTTCATCGTCTCTTTTCCTTTGAGAAGGCTGATTAGTTCAGAATGAGGTGACTATGCCTATACTGAAAATTCTGTTGGTCGGGTAGGCACCCTGATCAACACCCATGAACTGATCACGGATATCGCCCGCCGCCCCGTTGGCGTTCACCGGCGGGAGCGCCGGATCCAGGCCATCGTAATTCGTTCTGGTGAAGAGATTTTCACCTTGGACATAAACTCTCGCACCCGGCAGGTACCGAGAGCTTCCAGGCAGCGTGTAACCCACCTGGAGATTCCGCAGCCTGGTGTATGAGCCGTCCTTCACGTAGTAGCTACTCACCTGCCGGCTATAGCTATCGTTGATGTCGAGAATAGGATATTTGGCGTTTGGATTCTGCGGAGTCCATGAATTGGCGAGCAGATCTTTCTTCACGTTCGCCGAAAAGTCCTGAAAGACGTAGAAGTCCAGCTGGTTCTCGAAAATCTTATTGCCATATGTTCCGAAGATGGTCGCGCTCGCATCCCAGTTCCCGCGGTGTGCGCCGAGATCCAGACCGGCTGTGAATTTCGGGTGCGGGCTGCCGATAATCGTGCGATCCTTGGCATCGATGACCTTGTCGTTGTTGATATCTCTGAACTTGATACGGCCGGGAGCGGCGCCAGCCTGCGTAGCATGGGCCGCAACATCGTCCGCGTTCTGGAAATACCCGTCGGCGATGTAGCCATAAAAAGAGCCGATCGGTTGACCCACCATGTTGATGGTCTGCGAGCCGTCAGTGGCGATGCGTGTGCTTCCCGGGCCGAAGAAGAACGTCTGGACACCATCAATCGAAAGAATCGTGTTCTTGTAGTGGCTGCCGTTGAAGGTGGCGTTCCACCACGACCCGGTGTGACCGACCGAGAAATCAAACCCCGTATTCCGCATTTTGCCGATGTTGACAATCGGCGGCGCCGCGATGCCCGCTGTCGCCGGAGTTCTAGGATCGAATAGCAGATTGTTCGTATTACGGCGGTACACGTCGAGGACGACGTTGAGCGCGCCCTCGAACAGCGACAAATCGGTGCCAATGTTCGTCGACCTGTTCTCTTCCCACTTCAGATCAGGATTGCCGAGCGCCTGCTGCCGGAAGCCCGGCGCAATGCTCGTGTTAGAGCCCGAGATGTCGTAGAAAGTGTCGCCGCGACTTCCGCCGAAGGTCGACACAATGCGGCCTGATGGGATTTGCTGGTTTCCGGTGACCCCCCATCCGTAACGCAGCATCACGTCGGAGAAGATTCTGTTGTTGGCGAGGAACGGCTCGTTGGTGATCCTCCATCCGAGACCTACGGCGGGGAAAGTCCCCCACTGGTGGCCGGGCGCGAGGTTGGAAGAGCCATCTCGTCTAAGTGTAAAGCTCGCAACGTACTTGTCGGCGAAATTGAAGCCTGCCTTTCCGAAGAACGACAGCAGCGCATTCCTGCCTCCATTGCTGAAGACGTTCTTGGTTTTCGGATTCGCAAGGGCGTCCTGCAGGTATCTGGAGGAGATATCAGTGTTGAGAAGGTCGGCGATTGAACCATCCAGAAACCGGCTGTTGCCGGCGTTCGCTTCCTGGCCGACCAGGAAGTCGAAGCTACTGCGTGAAATCGTCTTTACGTACCTGGCGGTGTTGCTCCAGGTCCAGTCGAGCTGTTGATAATTCCACTCCTCGATGCTGGTCGAGAACGTTGCCTCGCGGTTTTGCGGCGCGCTGTTGAAAAAACCGCTCCACGAATTCTGACGAACATCGAAGCCGAGCCGACTCAACACCGAGGCCGTCGGAGTGAAATTGTATCCCGCGAAGACGTTTCCGAAGGCCTGGTTGTCCTTGCTGATGTTGTCCTTCCGATCGAACGCGTTTTTGAGCGGGTTGCTGCTGTTGTCGGTTGGTACGCCTTTGGCGCCGCCAAAGTTGCCGGCGATGTCATAAACCGGAGTGATTGGCTGTTGCAGGATGTCCTTGCCGAGAATTCCGTTCTCGGCCTGAGTGCTGGGGTCATCGGGGACGCCGCCGAAATGACGATCGATCGAGAGCGCGATGTTCTCACCGAAGTTCAGCTTCGACCGGTTGAACTGCGTATTTACGCGAACGTTGCCGCGCTTGAAGTCGGTGTATTTGGAGGTTCCCTTTTGATCAAGATAATTGAAGGAAACTGCGTACGCGTTAGCCTCGCCACCGCCTATGACGTCGAGGTTGTAATCCTGAATCGGCGCAGAACCAAAGACTTCCTTCCACCAGTTCGTGCCTGCACTTGCCGGCTCGACCAGCGAGTTTGGGTACGAATACGTCGATGCGTCCACCGTCAATG
>CADDZN010000041.1 GCA_902812375.1 bacterium
GGGGATCTCGGAGTTGCTGGCGACCGCTGGCGGCGCGTTGCCTTCCTGAAAATGTTGGAGGTGCGGGGCGCCGATGAACCCGGCACTCGAGAGAGACGTCGCTCGCTCCCAGCGTGTGCGGATCAGGGAAGTACCCGCCCGCAACTCCGACGCAGGGCGAGTGAGCGCGAACGGCTCGAGTTGTCGCGCTCGCGCATCGTCGTAAAAGTAGAGTGCGCTCATGTAGTGCCCGGCTCGGATGCCGAAAGAGACTCCATCAATCTCTTCAAATCCGAGGCCTTGTCGGTCGTGGTGACGAGTGTGAGCTTGCCCTTCGTGACGACGACGAGGTCGTTGACTCCGAACATCACGACCTCACCGGACTCGACGTGAACGACGTTGTCCGAGCAGTCGAGCAGGTGCACATCGCCACTTGTGACGTTTCCGAACTCGTCCTTGCTGCGCACTCTGGCGAGGGCGGCCCACGTTCCAATGTCATCCCAGCCAAAGTCACCCGGCACCACGATGACGTTGCTGCTGCGCTCCAGCACTCCGACATCTACTGAAATCGGCATTACCACGCTCGAAAAGAATTGCGTCGGCGTCCCCCTCGAGGCAGTGCGTATCGCGTTGCTCAACTCGGGAGTATGTGCCTTCACTTCCTCGAGAAAGTCTCCGACCCGCCAGACGAAAATTCCGGAATTCCAGAGGTAGCCCTTGTCGCGCATCTCTGCGGCGCGTGCCCGGGTGGGCTTCTCAACGAATTGTTCTACCTTCGATGCGCCACCGGCTGGGCGCGCCGGCTGGATATAGCCAAACCCCGGATCGGCCCTCGTCGGAACGATGCCAACTGTCACGAGTGCGTGGCTGCTCTTAGCAATCGACTCCGCTTCGAGGAGCGTTGCCCGGAATGCTTCGTCGTCGCCAATCGCCCAGTCGGCGTGGACGCTGATCATTGTCGCCTCCGGGCCATCGCGCTCGGCGATTGCGAGAGCGGCCCATGTGAGCGCGGCAGCCGTTCCGGCGGGGCGCGGCTCGGCGATGACGTTTTCTGCTGGAACATCGCGCAGCAAGGCGCGAATGCTCGACGCGAGAGCGTCACTCGTGAGGATCAGCGTGTGGGCCGGATCGACGATCGGGCGCAATCGATCGACGGCTTCGACGAGCAGCGGTTTTTCAGTGACGAGTGGGAGAAGCTGCTTGGGACGCTCTGGGGTGCTGACGGGCCAGAATCGGGAACCGACGCCGCCAGCAAGAACGACAACCCAGCGGCTCACTCGCTCGCGATTCCCGCTTCGTCAGGCTTCCCGGTGAGACGTGCCACGAGCGCGTAGAGCTTTTTCGGGCTGAAAGGCTTCGTCAGGAAGTGCGTGGCGCCGAGTGCAAGTGCGTCACGCTCGTGCTTCGCGTCTCCGCCAGCCGTGAGAATTATGCAGGGCAGGGTTTTGAAGCGATCGTCTTCGCGAATCTTCTTGAGTACGTCGAGGCCGCTCAACTTTGGCATCATCAGGTCCAGCAGAGCAAGATCGACCTGGTCCTCACCGTTGATTAAATCGAGTGCTTCCTGACCGTCGTAGGCGAGAGTCACCCTGAAGGGCCCTTGCTCGAGTTTCATCTTTATGATGCGTCCAATGTGCGGCTCGTCGTCGGCGACGAGAATGTGGCTGGTGGGGCGTGTGGTGTCGGGCATTTTCAGATAAGCGCGGCAATGTTGCCGCGATAGCGGCGAATATCGAACAGCAGTCCGCCGAGGTCAGCCGAGGGCCGCAGCAGAACGAGTAACAATGTATCGTCAGCGAGAGCCGCGACAATTCCGTAACCTTTCTGATGCTCGAGGATCGCGGTATTGAGCGGGCCATGCATCGTCGCTCGTCCAAGCGCCTCCGCCTCGAACACAAGCGCGGGAACTCGCGCCGCAAGGTCCTCGTTGTTCAGGCCGGGTGCGGCAAATCCTTCGATCAAAAGACCATCTTTTCCAAGCACCAGTACGGCGTCAACTCCTGGACGTTGTCGAAGCGCGCTCGTGAAATCTCTGATGTTCGGCATGGGTGGGAGAAGAGAGTGCGAAGCTAGAAAGCGCAAAGAGTGAAGTCAAGCACGGCAATCGGTTGAACTGCTGCAAGTTACGGGGTATTATCGAGGAGCAACTCCTCCTGTCTCCCATCTGTCTCAATCTGCATGAAAGCTCCCCTCGTCCTTCTCGCGACGATCTGTGTCGCTGCTGGTCTAAGCGCGTGCGGTGATCCCACGAACATCAAAGCGCAATTGCCGACATTCGTCGACACACTTTCAGTCTGGGCGCTGTCTGGAACCCCACCGGGCTACCCGAGTGCTGTTTCAATTCCGGGTCGGCAGATCGTTCCAGTAAGCGCCGTCGCTTCCTTCGACGTCGCGCTCGATATCAACGCTTCGGGCGAGCCGGTCATCTACCCGGTGAAGCTCGTCGTCAGCACACCCGGCGGTGGGCGCCCGGTTGGCTTGCAGAAAGTCACCGGCTCTTTTGAATCGATCACTGCGGCGCCGAGAACGGGTTTCGAGACCGATTCAGCACTCGTGCTTACGGCCGGTGAAACCGTGGTTGTGCAGACTCCGCACAACGGGGACCAGGAGATCTGTCAGTTCGCCATCTCGCCGGATCTCTACGCGAAGATTACGGTCGACAGCGTCAATCTCGCATCGAGAATTCTTTACTTCCGAATGGCAACCGATCCGAACTGCGGCTTTCGGTCCTTCGCTGCGGGAATCCCCACGAGCTGACGCGTGCACGACCTGAGGATGGTGCGCGAGCACATCGACGCGCTTCGCGCCGGCATGCGGCGCCGAGGCGCACTCGAAGTGCTCGCACCGGCCATCGATCGCGCCGTGACTCTCGACAAGAGCAGGCGCGACACGATTCAGGCAGTTGAGGAGAGAAAGGCAGCGCGCAACGCGGTAAGTCAACAGGTCGGCCAGCGGAAGCGCGCGGGAGAGTCCGCCGACGATCTCCAGCAACAATCTCGCGCGCTGGGTGACGAGATCGCGCGACTTGATCGCGAGCTTGCGGAAACCGAGCGCGAGCTGTCATCGATTCTGCTCGAGCTTCCCAATGTCACCCTCGACTCCGTTCCTGGTGGGGGAGAAGAAAGCAATGTCGTTGTCCGCACATGGGGCCAGCCTCGAGAGGGCGTTCGCGTCGAGCCGCACTGGGAAGTTGGTGCGCGCCTTGGTCTGATCGACTTTGAGCGCGGAGCGAAGATCAGCGGCTCCGGCTTTATCGTTTTTCGTGGCGCGGGGGCACGGCTGGTGCGCTCTCTGATGAATCTGATGCTCGACGTGCACACCCGCGAACATGGTTACGAGGAGATCTGGGTTCCCGTCGTCGTCAATCGCGCGAGCATGATCGGCACAGCGCAGCTTCCCAAGTTCGAGGAGGACATGTACGCGTTGAAGGACGAGGACGCGTTCCTGATTCCGACTGCGGAAGTTCCGCTCACCAATCTCTATCGCGACGAGATTCTTCCCGAGTCGGAGCTTCCCAAAGCCATGACCGCCTACTCGCCTTGCTTTCGCCGCGAGGCAGGGGCCGCGGGCAAGGACACAAGGGGGTTGCTGCGAGTGCACGAGTTCGACAAAGTCGAGCTCGTACGTTACGCTACGCCTGAAACTTCGGGACAACAGCTCGAGCTACTCACCGCGCACGCGGAAAAAATCCTTCAATTGCTCCAGCTTCCTTATCGAGTTGTCCAGCTCGCATCGGGTGACACGGGCTTTGCGTCTGCGCAAACCTATGACCTCGAGGTATTCGCCTCCGGAGTCGGCAAGTGGCTCGAGGTGTCGTCGTGCAGCAACTTCACGGACTTCCAGGCCCGCCGCGCCAACATTCGATATAAACCGGCGGACGGTGGCAAACCTCGGTTTGTTCATACGCTCAACGGTTCTGGCCTCGCATTCCCGCGGATCATTGCCGCGTTACTCGAGCACCATCAGCAGCCCGACGGCGCGATCGTTGTCCCGGAGGCGCTGCGCGGATATCTTGGCGCCGAGCGCCTGACCTAGCCCATTATGCGCCGGCTCGCTCCGGTAACTCTGGTGAGTCTTGGCGTCCTCGCGCTCCTCACCTGGTACGTGATTTACACGCGCGGAGTGGTGCGCGAGCTTCGCCAGGAAGCGTCCCGCGTCGGGCTGATGTACGCACGTGTATACAATGGCCTGAGCGATCCAAGTCCCGACGCTGCTACGGCGGCCCTTCTGGATCTATCGAGGCACATTCGTGAGTCCGGCGTTCCGATGATCCTCACGAATCAGCAGGGACGAGCCACCGACACAGCAAATGTTCCGTTCACCGCATCGATCGGCTCACCCGAACTGCGCAGCTATATCGCCGAGCTGGATCGCCAGAACCCGCCGATTATTGAGCCCGGGGTAGGCGCCGTCCACTATGGCAATACACCACTGGTTCGCGGCCTCATTCTGATCCCGGTTCTGCAGTCCATTCTGATCGCGATGGTTTTGCTGGCCGGCGCGTATGCGTTACGCACTCGCGGGCGAGCGGATCGCGAGCAGATCTGGGCCGGGATGGCGCGGGAGTCAGCGCATCAGCTCGGCACTCCTTTGTCGAGTATCAGTGGCTGGATCGAGCTTCTTCAGGAAACGGAACCCGAGCCAACAACCGCCGCAGCACTCGATCATATGGAGGCCGACCTCGAGCGACTCAAACGAGTTGCGCACCGGTTCGAGCGCATCGGGCGGCCGCCGCGGCAGGAACCGGTGGACTTGGGCGAGCTCGTTGACCGCGTTGCGTCCTATTTCCGTGCGCGCGTACCCACACTCGCGCAGAGAGTCACCGTAGCGTCTTCACACCAGGGAGACCTCGTGATTCAGGGCGATGCGGTACTCCTCGAGTGGGCGCTCGAATCTCTTACCAAGAACGCCATCGACGCGCTTGCTGGAAGAGACGGAACCGTAGCGATCTCCGCCGAGCCACTGCCGGAGGGTCGCGTGCGAGTCCGTGTGTCCGACGATGGTCCAGGAGTGCCGCGCGAGATTCGCAATCAGATTTTCGATCCTGGGTTCTCCACGAAAGAAAAGGGATGGGGGATTGGATTGTCGCTCGCCCGGCGAATCGTTCGCGACAGCCACGGTGGAGATCTTCTGCTCGTTCCCTCAGAGCGCGGCGCGATCTTCGACATGGTTCTCGGCTAGGCGTCGCATCGGCTATTTTGCGAGCATGCCCGAAACTTCGACGTTAGCAGCAACCGAGCGTGCTGAGCCGCTTGCAGGACTCAATCCCGCGCAGCGCGAGGCCGTCCTGCACTTCGAGGGTCCGATGCTCGTGCTGGCGGGCGCGGGGTCGGGGAAGACGCGGGTACTTACCACGCGTATCGCGAGGCTCATCGAGCATCATGGCGTCGATCCGTCGCGAATCCTCGCGGTGACATTCACTAATAAGGCCGCGGGAGAGATGCGCGAGCGGATCGCTCGACTCCTCGGAGAGGAACCGCGCGGCATGTGGAGCGGCACTTTCCACGCGATAGGCGCGCGCATTCTTCGCAGCTCGGCGCGGCAGGTTGAACGGACTTCCAGCTTTACGATCTACGATGAGGATGACAGCCTTGGCGTCGTCAAGCGCATCATGGAAAGTCAGGGGATCTCGCCCAAGCAGTGGAGCCCCAAGATCATCTCGTCCCTTATCTCGGACGCCAAGAATGCGCTCGTTCCGCCGTCCGAGTACGAGTCACTTGCAATGGATCCTGTGTCGAGGACCGCGGCACAGGTTTATAAGAGCTTGGAGCCGACATTGCGCGCGGCAAACGCCGTCAGTTTCGACGATCTCCTCGTGCTGCCAGTAGAGATTTTCCGGAAGGATCAAGACACGCTGGCTCGTTATCGCGACCGGTTTCAGTTCATTCTCGTCGATGAGTACCAGGACACGAATCGCGCGCAGTTCCAATTCATCAAGCTTCTTGGCAGCGGACATGGCAATGTCGTAGTGGTGGGCGATGACGACCAGTCCATTTACGGATGGCGCGGCGCGGATATCAGAAACATCCTGGACTTCGAGAAGGAATTCGCTTCGGCCAAGCTCGTGCGCCTGGAGGAGAATTACCGATCGACTCCGGATATTCTGCGCGTAGCGAATGCCGCAATCACCCAGAATGTCGGACGCAAAGGCAAGACACTGCGCGCGACGCGTGAATCGGGTGAGCCCGTCACGCTTGTTGCCGCGCTCGATGAGCGGGACGAAGCTGACTGGGTGGTCGAAGAGATCAAGACCCGACGCAATCAGGAAAATCGCGGGCTCAATGAGTTTGCGGTCTTGTACCGGACCAACGCCCAAAGTCGCGCGCTGGAAGATGCCTTACGCCGGGAGGCAATGCCGTACCGTCTCGTCGGATCTGTGCGCTTCTACGACCGTCGCGAGATCCGAGATCTCATGGCCTATCTGAAGCTGATCGCGAATCCGTCAGACGAAGAAGCATTCAGACGGGCCATCGCGGTGCCAAAACGGGGCATCGGGGATACGACCATCGATGCGCTCGCGGCAAAAGCAAGAGAGGCTGGCGTTTCGCTGTTCGAGATGGCGACACGGGAGGAGACGCGCGACTCGCTGCGTCCAGCGGCGCGCAAGGGATTCGCCGATTTCGTGGGAATCATTTCCCGCCTGCGCGACCGCGCCAAAGATACGAGTGTAGACGTGCTCATTCAGGATCTGATCTCCGAGATCAGGTACGTGGATTATCTGCAGAGTGAAGGTCCCGAGTCTGCGCGCGATCGCTTGGAGAACGTGAGCGCGCTCATCAACGGCGCCGCCGAAACGGTGATCGATGACGGCGGTGAGGTCGGTCTGACTCCCCTCGATCATTTTCTTCAGCGAGCGATGCTGGTGGCAGGCGCGGACGCCCTGGATCCGAGCGCGGACGCCGTGACTCTGATGACGCTTCACAACGCGAAGGGTCTCGAGTACCCAGTGGTATTTCTCACTGGATTGGAGGATGGCCTTTTCCCCCTCTCGCAATCCTTCGACGATCCTCCGAAGCTCGAGGAAGAGCGCCGGCTGTTCTACGTCGGCATCACGCGGGCCGAGGAAAAGCTTTACCTGTCTTTCACGGAGATGCGTCGGAGAAATGGTGAGCTGTTGCCCTCGATGAGGTCACGTTTTCTCCGAGAGATCGAGTCCGTGAAGCTAGATGAGAGAAAGACCTTGAGAGTCACGGCCATGGGAAGGGGAAGCTCCACTCGTGGCGAAGGGTTCCGCAGCAGCGCTTACCCAGTGCGTCGGACGCACGAAATTCCATCGTGGCGGAAACCAGCAGTCAGCGAAGTTGACGTGTCTCAGGACGAGCCGCGTTACGTAAAAGGCGAACGCGTGAAGCACAAATTGTTTGGCGATGGATCGATCGTCGAGCTTTCGGGCGTCGGCAGGGAAGTGAAGGCCGTAATCGATTTTGATGATGAGAACGTGGGACGCAAAACCATCAAGCTTGCCTATACCACCCTCGAGCGTGGACAGGAATAGTGACAGTAACTCGTGAAGATGTGCTGCGTGTAGCCGAACTGGCGCGACTCGGCATTGACGCAGCGCGCGCGGACGAGCTTACGCGGGAGCTCGACTTGATCCTCTCTCACATGCAGGTGCTCTCGCATGTCGATACCTCCACGGTACCGATAACCGCTGGCGTTGGCGCGGGTGGCACACCGCTCCGCCCCGACGTCGGAGTCCCTTGCGGAATCATCTCGACGTTCGCTGCTATTGCGCCATCGATGCGCGACGGATTCTTCATCGTTCCGCGCTTGGCGACTCACGAGGACCCAAGCGAGAGCGGGGCTTGAGTCTCGACAACTACAAGGAGCTCCGAGCGGCCGCCATAGCGGCCAGCGTTCGCGCTGGCGAACTTTCCGCCGCAGACACCGTGCGAGCTTCCTTTCAGCGCGCAACAGATGTTGGAGGCGGCCGGGATGAGCTCAACATCATTCTTTACTCAGACGAGAACGCCGCGCTCGACGAAGCCCAAAAGCTGCACACGCAAATCCAGAGCGCGGCGGATGTCGGAGTGCTCGCCGGAGTTCCTGTTGCGATAAAGGACAACATCGCTACGCTCGGTTTACCCACCACGTGCGCATCGAAGATCCTTCGCGGTTACGTAAGTCCGTACGAGGCCACAGCGGTCACGCGACTGCGCGCACACGGCGCGCTGGTAGTCGCGAAGACCAACATGGACGAGTTCGCGATGGGGTCCTCCACTGAGAACAGCGCGTTTGGCCCCGCGAGGAATCCAGTAGACGTCCGCTGTGTACCGGGAGGGTCTTCAGGCGGTTCGGCGGCGGCCGTAGCGGCCGGAATCGTTCCGATCGCGCTTGGTTCAGAGACCGGTGGCTCCGTTCGCCAGCCCGCGGCGTTCTGTGGCGTCGTTGGGGTGAAGCCAACTTATGGGCGCGTAAGCCGGTACGGCCTTGTCGCATTCGCATCCTCGTTCGATCAGATCGGAATCGTTGGCCGAACCGTCGATGACGCGGCGCTCGGACTCGAAAGCATTGCCGGATTGGACAACATGGATTCGACGAGCTCCGACGCAGACGTACCTATTTATCGTTTGTCAGCGCTCGGCAAGCCAGCGAGCGACGCGCGTGATCCAAACACGGAAGCCATGCGAATCGGGAGAAGTCCCGTGCCCCTGCCTCCGCCTCCTACTTCAGAGACTCTGAAGGGAGTCGTGATCGGGAAGCCAAAGGAGTATTTCCCTGACTCGCTCGATCGCAGCATCAGAGATCTCTGCGAGCGTGCCCTTGATAGGCTGCGGTGGATGGGTGCCACGGTGCGTGAGGTCTCGCTCCCTCAGTCAGAGCTTGCCATTCCCGTCTATTACATTCTCGCTCCAGCCGAGGCGTCTTCCAACCTCGCTCGATTCGATGGAGTCCGATACGGTTTGCGCGTCGATCCCGGTCGCGGTCTCAAACCGATGTACGAGGCGACTCGCTCCGAGGGCTTCGGACCCGAAGTAACGCGACGCATCCTGCTCGGGACCTACGTTTTGTCCGCCGGCTATTACGATGCGTACTACAAGAAAGCGCAGTCAGTGCGAACGCTGATCGCTGACGACTTCCGCGCCGTGTTCACTAGCGGAGTGCACGCGATCTTCACGCCGACCACTCCCAATACTGCTTTTCCGCTTGGCGCTATCAGCGATCCGTATGAGATGTATCTCAACGACATCTTCACCGTGACCGCTAATCTCGCGGGCGTCCCCGCGATCTCCGTCCCTATTGGCCGGGTTCGCCGACTTCCGGTCGGCGGGCAGATAATCACGGCGCACTTTGACGAATACTCAATGTTCCGGGTTGCCTACGCGCTCGAGGCCGCTCTGGGTCAAGAGGCCCATCAGTGAGCACCGAGCGCTACGAGATGGTCGTCGGGCTCGAAGTTCACGTCCAGCTCAAGACACGGACGAAAGTATTTTGCGGATGCTCGGCAAATTTTGGCGTGCCGCCGAACGTGAATACCTGCCCGGTGTGTCTCGCCTTACCCGGCGCGCTGCCAGTGTTGAACGAACATGCGGTGGAGCTGGCCGTCAAAGCCGCGCTCGGTCTCGGCTGCAGAGTGAATCCAATCTCAGTGTTTGCGCGCAAGAATTATTTCTATCCTGATTTACCCAAGGGATATCAGATCTCGCAATTCGATCAGCCGCTTGCCGAGGGCGGCGCCATCGTTGTGGGCCAAACCGGCAAGGGTACGGACATTCAAATCGGCATTACGCGACTTCACATGGAGGAAGACGCAGGCAAGTCGATTCACGATCGATATCCAGGCGAGACGGCGATCGACCTGAATCGCGCTGGTGTGCCGTTGATCGAGATCGTGAGCGAGCCCGACATCAGGACCTCCGAAGATGCGGGCGCCTACCTGCGCAATCTCAAACAGATCTTGCAGTACCTGGATGTGAGCGATGTCAGTATGGAGGAGGGAAGTCTGCGTGTTGACGCCAATATCAGTGTGCGTCCGCCGGGCCAGGTGAAGCTCGGCACCAAGACAGAAGTCAAGAACATGAATTCCTTTTCGGCCGTGGAGAAAGCGCTGGAGTCGGAGTTCGCGCGCCAATGTGCACTGCTCGATTCGGGCGGCAAGGTGGAGCAGCAAACGCTTTTCTGGGATGGGACCCGAGAATCGGTTCGGCCAAGCCGCACGAAAGAAGGAAGCCACGACTACCGATATTTCCCCGAGCCTGATTTACGCCCATTGATGCTGGATGCGAAGTGGGTAGAACGGTTGAGGGAGGACCTGCCCGAGCTGCCCGATGAGCGAAAAAAACGCCTCGCCGAGGAATACGGTTTGGCTGCTACCGAGGTGGAGCAACTGACGTCCCACTCGGCTCTCGCCGACTACTACGAGGCGGTCGCGCGTGCGTCGAAAGATGGAAAGGGCGCGTACAATTGGGTGATGGGTGAAGTTCAGGCGACGCTCCGCGCTTCGGGTGAGGAGATCACCCACTTCCGCGTGCGACCGGCCGACCTCGCCCAGCTTCTGAACCTGGTTCGCGATGGGACGATCAGTCACACCGCCGCTAAAAGAGTTTTTGGTCGCATGGTGGACACCGGCAAGCCGGCCGCGCAGGTGGCTGCCGATGAGGGTCTGCTCCAGGTAGGTGATGAGGGTGCGATTGCAACCTGGATTGAGGAGGTACTACTCGAGCATCCCGCCGAAGCAAAGCGCTTTCTCGCTGGCGAAAAAAAACTCCAGGGCGTTCTAGTGGGGTTAGTGATGAAAAAATCGAGTGGCCGCGCCGACCCGAAGCGGGTGAATCAATTATTGTCTGCGCGAGCGGGATAGAGCGGCTCTGCGAGCTTCGCCGCATATCGCAGTTTACTGGGCGGCATCCCAAAATGATTCTGCGCCTGCTCGAGTACGTGCTCTTCGCCGCCGCGTCGTAGAGCTGCTCGCCGGACCTTCTTCGCTTCGCGCAAAGCCACTGTGCCTGCCGGATCCAGGCTGTAAGGCTCAGCGTGATCCAGCCGCGTCATCAGGTCGATGATGAAATCAAAGGCGCGAATCATGTACCCACCCACCTCGCGGTCGCTCAAGTCCCAGCGACTCTTTTCCTCGACGAGATGGAAAATCCGCTGCCACGATTCGGTGTCCGCCACGTAAACCATACCGCGGAATATTCGTCGGTTCGTGGGCGTGCTGAAGATGGTGGGACTTAGAATGCGGTCGAGATGAGCATCGGAATGGGTGTGATCACGCAGAATCAGTTGCTTCGCCGTGCGACTGAATCGTTCACCGATGTGCATGTCGAACCGGCTTTCCCAGTAGCTGTGCCCGAGCGCGGCAGTTGATGATGTGATGGTGAGCTGGTGCGGCACGAAGTAGTTGTGCGCCACGGAATCCGCGGCGAGATGCGCGAGATATCCAAATGCGAACGCTCGAAGAGGGTCAGAGTCAGCGTTGTCGTGGATCTCAAATCCGACGTTCCAGGAATGACAGTGTCTTCCCGCCGCGGCGTATTTCTTGGCGATGCTCGTATCCGCGGCAATGGACCCGTAAAGAAAGTCGTAGGGAAATGCGGCCAGCAGCTCCGCAACGCTCGAGGGCAGAAGCGGGAGTGAGCGCATCACCGCTTCCCCGAGGAAAATGTGGGTCCCCGGAGTCCACGCATGTGCGACAGACGGCGTCAGCATCAGCGCGAGCAGAACGGCCAGTGCCAGGCCACCAGCCGAGACTGCGCGCGGCGTCGCGCGCCACATCGACAGCCCTAGATCCCGATACGCTTGCGCTGACGTCGAACGGCCTTGCGCAGATCGTTGAGCTCGTCCTTCACGACATCGTTGATCGCGTCGCGCGCTGTGTCGACGTACTCCCGAACCTGCTCTACGACGTCATCGACGGGGATTCTGTCGACGAGCTCCTCGCCGCGCTCGAACGCGGTGCGAAAGCCACGTTTCGCGCGCGGGCCGGCCCAACGCGCTCCTTCTGCAGCGCGGCTGCCGGCCCATCGCGCGCCATCTAGCCCTCTGCTCCCCGCCCACTTGGCTCCTTCGAGACCCGCCAATCCTGCGAGAGCGGCACCGCGCCCAGCATAGCGAACGAGCGGTCCAACTGGGCGACGGCCCGACGGACCACGCCTGAGGAGCAGAGTTACCCCCGCTCCAACCGCCGCGCCGATGAGGGCCGCGGTTAAAAGGTCGTACTGTTGCTCACGCTCCTCGTCCACTTCCGTTTCTTGGTCGGACGCGAGGGCGCGGTTTCTCCCAATCGTCGGCTCGGCCTTCGTCGAAGTCCCCATCGAACAATTCCTCCTGGTCAAATGCCTGGTTTATCCCCGTGCGCACGCCGCGTATGGTCGAAGCCGTAGTCACGAACGCAGATTCAGCTTCTTCCTGCACGACATCAAGAAGCGCGTTCAGCTCGCGCATCCTGCTCTCGGCACCCGCTACGGCTTCCTGCAGACGTTGATTGACGGCGGCAACGCCCTGGCTCACTTGCTGAACATCCACGCGAATCGATGTCGTTATGTAATCGACATTATCCGCTATCGAGCTGGCGTGCCGCATCAGCGGATTGATGTCGCCGTAGATCTTGTCCAGCATGTCGCTGACTTTCTTGTAGCTCTTTCTGAAGTTCCATGCAGCGGGGATGAGCGCCGCTGAAAGCACGATCACCGTGATAGTCATCACTCCGCTCGCGGTGCTCGTGACCTTTTCCCAAGCGCCCGGCTCTGCTACGATCTGCTTGGTGTACAACGTGTCCGGAAAGGCGCGAGCAACCTGCTGGAGTAGCTGGGCCCCCGTAATCATCCATCCTGACATGCGCGCTCAAGTGTGCAAGTGAGAGGCCAGTTGCAGAGTAGTATCTTCTGACGGTACAAAGAGTGCTCTCATCAATATATTTTCGCAACACGTCTCGATCACAGTCCGTCGTCCTTCAGGAGAAAAATGCCCGCAGTACAGTTTGTGGTTGAGGGAGGAAGAACGCTCAGCGGCTCGATCCGTCCCTCGGGAAACAAGAACGCGGCACTGCCGATAGTCGCGGCCGCCCTGATCTCCGAGAAGCCGGTACACCTCGAGAACGTTCCGCGCATTAGAGACATTGAGACCTTGGTCGAGCTCATTCGCTCGGTCGGCGCGTCGATGGAGTGGGTCGGACAGAACTCCCTCAACATTCATGCAAAGGAGCTTCGCCCAGCGGACCTCAATCCCACGCTGTGCGCGAAGATTCGCGCGTCGATCCTGCTCGCGGCGCCGCTATTGGCCCGCTGCGGTCAAGTCACCCTCCCGCCGCCGGGTGGCGATGTCATTGGGCGCCGACGCCTCGATACGCACTTTCTGGCGCTCGAGCAGCTCGGCGCCGAGTTCACTCATGGCAAGATGATCGAGATGCGGGTGAATGGGTTCCGTGGCGCCGATGTGTTCCTCGACGAGCCCAGCGTAACAGCCACTGAGAACGCTCTCGTGGCGGCGTCAGCCGCGACAGGTACGACGGTGCTGCGGAACGCTGCGAGCGAGCCACACGTTCAGGACCTCGCGCACTTTCTCATCGCCCTTGGTGCTGACATCGAAGGGGTGGGCACCAACACCATGACTATCCACGGCGGGCGCACTCTCGGAAGCAAAGAAGTAACGCACCGCATTGGGCCGGATCACATTGAGGTTGGATCATTCATCGGCCTGGCGGCCGTCACGCGGTCCGAACTGAGGATCGAAAATGCTGGCATCGAGCACCTGCGCTCCACCCGTATGGGTTTCTCGCGGCTGGGAATCGAGTGTGTGGAGGATGGTCCTGATCTCATAGTTCCCGCAAAGCAGACGCGCCAGATCCAGTCAGACATGGGTGGGCACGTTCCGAAGCTCGAGGATCAGCCGTGGCCGGCGTTCCCCGCTGACACGATGTCGATTGCGATCGTCACGGCAACGCAGTGCGAGGGATTGATCCTCATGCACGAGAAGATGTTCGAGTCCCGGATGTTTTTTGTCGACAAGCTGTCGACGATGGGCGCGCGGATAGTGCTGTGCGATCCTCATCGGGCGCTTGTTCACGGACCATCACGGCTTCGCGGTGCCTTCCTCGAATCGCCTGATATCAGAGCCGGAATGGCGTTGCTGCTCGCCGCTCTTTGCGCTGACGGCACGAGCTTCATCAACAACGTCGGGCAGATCGAGCGCGGATACGAGCGGATCGACGAGCGCCTCAACGCACTCGGCGCACAGATCACGCGCGTCGACGATCGACGCCATTAGTCGTGGATGCGGTACCAAAGGAGATAATCCCGGACTTCGAGAGCTGGGGCATCAGCGCATTCACGACGACTCGCGAAGCGGGAACTTTCAGTCTCTCGAGTACCGAGCCCGTCAGCGAAGTCATGGGCAGATGGAGCTCCCTTCAGCGCGAGCTGTGGGAGCGCGCTAGAAGGCTGGTCTCGATCAGACAGGTCCACGGGACTCGGGTCCTGGTCCATACGGGCGGCTGGGAAGGATGGCTCCGCGCCGGCGAAGAAGCGGACGGGCACATCGCCGCCGAGAAGGGAATTGCCCTGGCAGTTGGTATAGCGGATTGTGTCCCAGTGTTCATCGCGCATCCATCGGGCATCGTCGCGCTCCTGCATTCGGGTTGGCGTGGCACCGGCGCCAGGATTACGACTGAGGCAATCGCCGCCTTGGCTCGCTATGGTCTCGCCCCCGACGAGCTTGCGATGCACCTGGGCCCCGCGATCTGCGGCCGCTGCTACGAGGTGAGCGCTGACGTGCGCGAGCAGCTCACTGGCCAACCAGCGACGCGCCCGGGCAACGTAGATCTTCGCTCCCTCATCGCCGAGCATGCGACTGAGATGGGCGTGCAGAAGATCACCGTGAGCTCCTCATGCACGCGCTGTGATAACGATCGCTTTTTCTCTCATCGCGCGGGGGACGCAGGGCGTCAGATCGCGGTGATCGTTGCGGCTGGAGCCTAGCTGGCGGTCGCTGGGCGCGCTTCGTCTAGCTACTAACACCAAAGAG
>CADDZN010000042.1 GCA_902812375.1 bacterium
CCTGACCGTCGCCACCCAGCGCGACCTCACCGTCGGCCAAACCGTGATGAAGTCGAACGCGCAGAAAGTTCGTACACTGCGCGGAGGAAAGCTGCTCGCCGGGTTCGCGGGTGCCGCCGCGGATGCATTTACTCTCTTCGAGAAGTTCGAGGAGAAACTGGAGAAGTATCCATCCAATCTGCCACGTGCGGCCGTGGAGCTTGCGAAGGATTGGCGGAGCGATCGCGTGCTGCGACGCCTCGAGGCTCTGCTCGCGGTTACAGATCGCCAGCACAGCTTCATTATCTCCGGCACGGGAGACATCATCGAGCCCGACGACGGAATTCTCGCGATCGGCTCCGGCGGCTCTTACGCGCTCTCCGCGGCGCGCGCGCTCCTCGAGAACACGGAGCTGCCCGCGCGTGACATCGTCCGCAAAGGTCTCGAGATAGCGGCTGAGATCTGCGTTTACACCAACGCGAACATCACAGTACTGGAGCCGAGCTGATGGCGTCGCCGCGCACGCAACAGGCACTCGAGCGGCTCGCGGGGCTGACGCCAAAGCAGATCGTCGAAGAGCTCGATCGCTACATCGTCGGACAGGCCGATGCAAAAAAAGCGGTTGCAATTGCCCTCCGGAACCGCTGGCGCCGGCAGCGCGCGCCTGAAGCGATTAGGGACGAGATCTCGCCGAACAACATCATCCTCGTTGGACCGACCGGTGTCGGCAAAACCGAGATCGCGCGCAGACTCGCCCGACTCGCGGGTGCACCTTTCGTGAAAGTCGAAGCGTCGAAGTTCACCGAGGTCGGTTATGTCGGGCGAGATGTCGAATCGATGGTGCGCGATCTCGTCGAAAGCGCGATCAACATGGTCCGCGGCGAGCGCGAGACAGAGGTGCAGGAGATAGCGAAACAGAAAGTCGAGGAACGCCTGCTCGATCTTCTGCTACCGGTACCGCCAGACATAAAGCAGTCCGCGCCCGCGCCATCAGCCGCAGCCGGCGGCGCACATCTTTTCGTTGTTTCGCCCGGAGGAACTGTCTCGAGTGAGGCCGACGCCTCCGAGGTGCGCTACAAACGCACGCGGGAAAAACTCAAGCAGCTCCTTATTGACGGCCAGATGGAAGATCGCGAAATCGAGATCGAAGTCACTCAACCCCCGCCCGTGATGTTCGATATGATGGTGCCGCAGGGCGCGCCGGAAGGAATGGACAACATCTCGGAAATGCTCCAGGACATGATGCCGAAGCGAAAGAAACGCCGCACGGTCAAGGTCTCTGAGGCCAGGCGCATTCTACTCGGTGAAGAGGTCGAGAAACTGATCAACAAGGAAGATGTGACAGCCGATGCACTCGAGCGCGTGCAGACCATGGGCATCATCTTCCTCGACGAGATCGACAAAATCGCCGGACAGCGGGGTGCACAAACCGGCGGGCCCGATGTTTCCCGCGAAGGAGTGCAGCGCGATCTTCTGCCAATAGTCGAAGGGTCGAATGTGCAGACGAAACACGGTACGGTGAAAACGGATCACGTGCTCTTCGTTGCGGCTGGAGCATTTCACGTGGCCAAGCCGAGTGATTTGATTCCCGAGCTTCAGGGAAGGTTCCCAATTCGCGTCGAGCTGCAGTCGCTCACCGAGGCGGATTTCGTTCGCATTATGACGGAGCCCGAGAACGCGCTCACCAAACAGTATTCCGCATTGGTTGAAGCAGAGGGTGCCACGCTGGAGTTCACTGCTGAAGGTGTAGCAGAAATAGCAAAGATCGCCGCGCACGTGAACGAGCGAATGGAAAATATTGGTGCTCGCCGGCTTCACACCGTGATGACGACGTTGCTCGAGGAAGTACTCTTCGGCCTGCCTGACAGCGGCACGAAGCACATCCGCGTCGACCAGGAGCTCGTGCGCTCGAGACTCAAGACCATCGCCGACGACGAAGATCTGAGGCGCTACATCCTGTAGGCGGCCTTCTGGAACGGATTAAACCCGAACGCCTCTTTCTGGGCGTCCCTCTCACCGACACTGCGCGCCAGGTACTCGCGGCGTCGCTTCCAAAAAAAATGCCGGGCAAACCTGTCATCCCCGAGAACTGGCATTTCACGGTGCGGTTTCTTGGCGCAACCGAGCCGGCCCGACGCGACCGTTTGATTGCGCAGCTTGCCGCAACATCCCTAGGCCCCGCATTCACGATTCGCTTTGGCGAACTCGGGGCATTTCCCAACCCGCGGCGCGCGCGGATACTATGGGTCGGCGTTGCCAAAGGAGTAGAGCGCTTCCGCGCACTGGAAAAAATTGTCGAGCAGATAGTAACGGCGACAGGATTCGAGCCGGAAAAGAGAGACTACACTCCGCACTTGACGGTTAGTCGGATCGATCCGCCGCGGTCGGTCACTACGCTCTTGTCATCCGGACAATCGAGTCACGTCGGCAAAAGCAGATCCGCACCGAAACTCGCGGGTCCATCGGGCGAAATGCGCGTTGATTCTCTGGTTCTGTTTCGAAGCCTTCTCGGAGCCGGCCCGCCCCGCTACGAGGAAATCGTCCGCTTCGCGTTAGGGGGATGAGCCGGGCCCGGTTGCATTTGCGCAGCCAATTACGAGAATCTGCGAGACGACGGTGCTCGACGGCAGTTTCGAGAGAACCGGGCGCGCCCAATCCCGAACAGGGGATCCGTCAGGATTAGTTAGTCGGAAGCTGAGACCACAGTGATTGGCGGTCACCAGGAATACCTGCCCTTCGCCCGTTAGGACGCGCGGATTCCGTAGCTGCAGCATCCGCGTAATAGGCGATCCAACGTGCAGTGAATCCGGAGTCGCAAATGCACTCGAATTCACTTCGATCCGCCACACCTTCCGGTTTACGATCTCGGCGACAACGCTGCCGTCGGCGAACCTTACGGTCATCTTTCGCGACGGCATTCCCTCGGCGCCGAGCGCGGTTGTGTCGCGCAGTACAGAGCAATGCGCGCGCACTGAATCAACCTCTTCACCAATCCTTAGGTCGCCGACGCCTTCGTCGAGCACAACCTTTCCTCCGCAGTCCGCTGCTGCAGTAGCGGTCTGGTTGCGCTGCGTCGCACGCGCAATGCTCTCACTGTCGTTGTTCACGTGCTCAGAGGAGCGAGCCTCCCGGGTCGCCTTGCACGCAGCGAGGGAGAGCACAAACACGGCAAGCCCAAGCGCGGTGACAAGCGCACGAGATGGGTGATGCGAATATCGCGCGAGAGTGTGCGTCATTTGCCGTCGACGCACTTGACGCAGAGGAGCGTCGTGCCGATAAACCGCGCCCGTCAGGTCTCCGTCCTCGCGCGGCGTCACTGTTTCGGCGGCGTGGCGGCAGTCGCCACGATCCGTCCACCGTCTTCGGTGTACCCCGTCCTGGCCAGACGCGATGCGTAGCCGTCACCTTGCTGCCGCGTGAGCAGGGGTGCGCGCAATAACCAGTCATCGACAATCCACGCCCCCGACGCCAATCGGGCGAAATGCGTAAAGCCGCCCGCTTCGAATTGGCTCAACACGCCCGCGTTTACGAAATGAAAAACGATCTCGCGCAGCTCCGACGTCGTTTCGTCGACCCAGAGCGCGCCTTCGACGTCTGAGAGGCGACGGCCCGGAGCGGGCTCGAAGGCAACGCCTATCAAACCGGGGTGCTCACCTTCGCGCACCAGGTGAAAGCAATGCGTGGACGAAAACTGCTCCGACAGCAGAACGGTCTCGTCCGGCGCGTAGAAGCGCCACCCCTCTCTTTCGTTCCCAATTACATAACCGTCGGCTGCGAGCCGCTGTGCAGATATCGCTGCGAAAGGTGGCTTGGTACCGATCGTGAATGACGTCGTGTCGCCGGAGATTTCCGCGCCGTTCAGCCCTACCACTCGGCGAAAGATCTCGGCACGGCCTATTCCGGCGAGATCTCCATTCGTGATCTGGCTCGATCGCAGGGCTTTCTCAACCTCACCCCACACCACGGACAGCGTCCGCGCACCCGGATCGTCGCGCCCGCATTTCGAGTTCGACGTCACCACAATGTCTTGCAGCGTTACTCTCGGACTCTCAACCTCGAGCAGCAGCTCACCACCGCGTGGCAGTACGACTGGCGTCGAAATGAATGGCAAGTACCCGATGCGCCGGACGCGGACGCGATAGGTTCCGGCAGGCGCTTTGAGCGTTCTCGTACCACGTTCCGTCGTCAGCCCCTCGGCGACGACGCTGTCGCGCGCATCGAGCAGCGCGACGAGCGCGCCAACCACGGCCCCTCCGGCGCTCGAGTGAAGTCGAACACGAAGCTCCGGACTTTGGCCTGAGCAAACGCTCGGCAGGGCGCAGCAGAAGCACAACGCCAACGTCACCGTGCGTAAGTTCACCACACTAACCCCAGGGAACAGAACCATCAACAAGTTTCTAACTTGCCTGCACGATCTTGAAAATGCCGCCGCCTGTAAGGATATACAGCTCGCCCGCGCCATCGATGCCGAATGAAGTCACGCTGCTCATAGCAAGGCCCCAATCGGTCTGATCTACCGCTGACCCATTCGAGTACCTGAAGCTGCGAAGGAATCCGGCGCAGTAATCAGAATAGAAGTAATGACCGACGATACCCGGAATCGCGCTCCCCCTATACACGTAACCGCCGGTTATCGAACACGCGCCATTGGTGTGAGTGTAGTCCAGAACCGGCAGCGTCAACCCGGTTCTCGCGCACGTCGTCGCGTTGTAGCAGCTCGAGCCTTCCATGATGTTCCAGCCGTAATTCAACCCGGCGGTGGCCGCAGACTGAACATCGACCTCTTCGTGTAATCCCTGCCCAACGTCCGCGATGTAAAGGAGGCCTGTCGGCGCGTCGAACGCATAACGCCACGGATTCCTGAGACCCTTTGCCCAGACTTCGCGCGCCCCGCCGCTGCCCGACGCAAATGGATTGGAAGGCGGGATCGCGTACGGATCGCCGTGGTCCACGTCGAGCCGCAGCAGCGAGCCGAGGAGTGCGTTCGGGTTCTGTCCATTCTGAAATGGATCGCCGCCGCCCCCGCCGTCGCCGAGTCCGGCGTAGAGCATTCCGTCCGGACCGAAGGTGAGGAGGCCGCCGTTGTGATTGTTCTGCTGGGAGTGCGCCACGGTGAGTATCAATTTCGATGTCGCGGGATCGGCCACCTCTGCGCTCGTCGCCGTGAAGCGCTCGATGCGAATATCACCGCTGGGCTGCGACGTGAAGTAGACGTACAGGAAATGGTTCGTCGCGTACTGGGGGTGAAATACAACGCTCAACAATCCGCGCTCGCCACCGTATAGCACTCGGCTTGAGATGTCCAGAAAGGGCGCTGTCTGCAGCGCGCCGTCACGGACGACCCGGATGCGTCCGGGCTGGTCGACGATGAAGATTCTGCCGTCGTTCAGTGGCTGCGTTAGAAAGACAGGCGCTGAAAGTCCGACCGTCACGAAGGGGTCGAGCGCGAGTCGGAGCCCTGGAGGAATCGGCCCACCCGGGCCCACCGCGTCGCCTCCTTTGCACGAAACGAGGAGCAGTGCAATGGCGCTAGACCACCACAGTGGCTTGGAAATAAGCATCATCGAGGCTCGACGGGAGAAAGAGGTGGTTCTCGCCAATAGTATATTTCCGGCGCACTCCAACACCAAACCACCCTCACACACAAATGCCCCGCAAGAGCGCAAAGGAGCGGACGCACCGCGACCTCCTTCAGATTCCTGATCTTTCGGCGCGCGAGCTCGAGAAGCTGTTTACCCTTGCCGAGTCGATGAGGAACGGCAAGTACAGGAAGAAGCCGCTCGCGGGAAAGTCGCTGGCAATGATCTTCATGAAGTCCTCCACGCGTACACGTGTCTCGTTCGAGGTCGGCGCGTGGCAGCTCGGAGGCCATGCGCTCTTCCTCTCGCCCCGTGATGTTCAATTGGGGCGCGGCGAGCCAATCGCTGACACCGCGCGCGTTCTGTCGCGTTACGTCGACGGAATCATGATCCGCACCTTTGCGCACTCCGAGGTCGAGGAGCTGGCTGAGTACGCGTCGGTGCCAGTCATCAACGGGCTCACCGATCTCGTGCATCCCTGCCAGGTCCTGGCCGATCTTCTCACGGTGAGGCAGCACCTCGGCGGCTACAAGGGGAAACGGTTCGCGTGGATCGGCGACGGCAACAACATGGCGAACTCGTGGATCAACGCCGCGTACGTGCTCGGGTTTGAGCTGACGCTCGCTTGCCCCGAAGGTTACGATCCAAACGCTGAAATTCTCGAGCGGGCCCGGTCAAAAGCCAAAGTCCGGGTGGTCCGCGACCCTATGGAAGCTGCAAAGGACGCCAACGTGATCAACACCGACGTGTGGGCGTCGATGGGACAGGAGAAGGAGCAAGCCATTCGCGAGAAGGCGTTCAGGGGCTATCGCGTGGATTCAGCGCTTATGAAACGCGCGAAAAGGGACGCGATTTTTCTTCACTGCTTGCCGGCGCATCGTGGCGAAGAGGTGTCCGCCGAAGTGATCGACGGACCGCAGTCGAGGGTGTGGGATGAGGCCGAAAACCGACTCCATATTCAGAAGGCGATTATGGCCGTTTTGATGGGCGGCGAGAGGCTGTAGGGTTTCCCACGAGCAGTCACAAAGCTGTCTTTCAAATCTAGTCTGTGTTAGGGAGTTAACTTGCAATAGGAGGCCTTAACTCCTGTTGAGCTTTCGTAACATGATCGTCTATTAGGTAACCCTCAACTGAGAGTTACCGATGATCGGCACCACCGGGTTTTCAATCAATTTCAGACTGCTTTCAAAGGGGTTCGTCGGCGCCCTGATTTTGGCGACCGGCCTCTCCTGCTCGGACGGCAGCACCGCCCCCGCTAGCAGCCTGTCCGGTGATCCGGTATCGGGCGCGGAGTCGGTCGTCTTCCAGCACTCGTTGGCTGAGAAGAGCGCGGCAGCCGACTCTCTGATGTCGGCGACGTCCGCCTCGGCCCCTGCGGCCTCGAGCAATGTGCAGGCCTTGGGTGGAAGCCGGATCTCGTCGCTGGTTGCTACGCCGATGTACTCGGTTTTCCCGGTCGCGTATGCTCCTGAAAGCCCGGTGATGACGAAGATAGGCGGCGCTGACGACCAGGTGACCTTCGTTCCAGTGGGGTTCCTGTTCAACTTCTACGGGAACAATTACAACATCGTGTACATCTCGTCGAATGGTTTCATCGGCTTCAGAAACACCATCGGCGACGGCTACAAGGGTGGCTCGATTCCGAACGCCAACGATGCTCCGTACAACAACCTCATCGCACTCGCCTGGACAGATCTCGATCCTTCGGCGGCTGGCGCTTCGTACTCCTACGGCATTGTCGGCACCACGCCGAATAGAAAATTCGTCGTGCAGTGGACGAACGTTCCGGAATACGACCTCGCGGCCGATCCTTCCAGACAGAAGACGCCCGGCTCACCGCTCGGCCATCTGACTGGCCAGATCGTGCTGTCCGAAGGCTCGAACGATATCACGCTGTACACGAGCTCGCTCGACATCAGCAGCTCGTTCCACCCCGTAACCCAGGGCATTGAGAATTTTGGCGGCGACGAAGCTGCGTTCCTGCCCGGACGTGTGCTGGCGCATTACGCAACGCCGCTCGTGAATGACGGCGTTCGCTTCTCTTACTCGCATGTCAATCAACCGCCCGTTGTCGTTGCTCCGCCGAATATCGTGGTCAACGCCGACGCGGGACTTTGCTCGGCGGTAGTTAATCCTGGAACGCCCAGCGTGAGCGACGACGCCTCTGGCTGGAACGTAGCCGGCGCTCGCAGCGACGGGCTCGCATTGGACGCGCTATATCCGGCACGCCAGACTTCAATCACATGGACCGCGACGGATGCGGGTGGCCTCAAAGGCGCCGCCGCGCAGACGGTAACAGTCAAGGATACCCAGGCGCCGACGATCAATGCGCCGGAAGGCGTCAGTGTGCACACCGATCGCGGTTTGGGTACGGCGACCGTCCTTCTCAACGCGCCGGCCGCAAGTGATAATTGCAGTGGTGTTCAGGTAGCCGGCTCGCGCAGCGATGGTCAGTCTATGTCGGCCGGATTCCCGGTCGGTGTCACTACCGTCACCTGGAAGGCGAGCGACGCCGCTGGTAACTCAGCAAGCGCCAACCAGACAGTCACAGTTTCTGGTAACGAGCCGCCAACTATCAGCGCGACGGACCTCTCGGTAAACACCGACCCGGGCGTCTGCTCCGCCAAGCTCGAGCCGAAAGCGAACGCAACGGATGATGATCCGAACGGCCTCGTCGTAGTCGGCGTGAGAAGCGACAAGCTCCCCGTCGACATGCCATACCCGAAGGGCGAGACGATAATTACGTGGACCGCGACGGATGCCCTTGGTGTGTCTGCGTCCACGGATCAAAGGGTAACCGTGCGTGATAACGAGAAACCGTCGATCACGCAGCCCGCGGACATCTCAGTCGCGAGCTCCCCCACCGGTGCAACGGCAAGTGTGGACGTTGAGCCTCCGGCAGCCGAGGATAATTGCAAAACCGTCTCGGTGCACGGCCAGCGAAACGATGCTGCGTTGCTCTCGGCGCCTTATCCAGTCGGCAAGACCGTAATTACCTGGACGGCCGCCGATCCTTCGTCCAACCTGCAAACGACGACGCAGTCTGTCATCGTGCGGGACGTCACCCCGCCGGTGCTTCAACTTCCGGCAGCAATGACTCTGAACGCCACGAGCCCTCAAGGCGCGTTGGTTCAGTTCTCGGTGAACGCTACGGATAACGTCGGTGTAGCCTCACTCTCGTGCTCGCCGCTGTCGGGAAGCACGTTCGCAATTGGCAACTCGACCGTTAACTGCTCGGCGAGGGACGCGGCTGGCAATGAAACGAATGGAAGCTTCAACGTCACCGTGCTCGGCGCTCACGACCAGATTGCAAACATGATCGCGAAGGTCAAGGCTCTGAACCTGGCGCCCGGTGATGCGAATCGTCTGGTCAATCAACTGGAAGTCGCTTATCGCAGCACAGATGGCGGAGACGCGAGCGTAGCCTGCGTCAAGATGGACGGATTCATCAATCTTGTGCAGGGCTCGCACACGAACGCTGTACAGGCCGCACGCGCGAACCCTGCTCTGTCCGCTTCAGCAGCACAACTGATCATCGATGCCCAGCGCATCAAAGCAGTGATCGGCTGCTAGCACTGAAGTCATAGAATAAGCACTGCGGGGGCGCGTTCTCACGGACGCGTCCCCGTTTTGCATCGGCATATCTTCTGCACACCATTGAGGCATGCCAACTTCAAAGAAGATCGATGAGCTGTACGACCTGATCAGCGGCATCGAGACAGCGATGTTTACGACACGCCGCCCCAATGGCCAGCTCGTGTCGCGACCCATGGCAACACAGGAGAGGATCGAGGGTGCAGACCTCTGGTTCGTCACCGACTCGACTACCCACAAACTCGACGAGCTGGCGGTCGACCCCCATGTCAACTGCTCGTACTACAACGGCCGCACGCGTGAATGGGTGTCGGTGTCCGGCGTCGCCCGGGTCTCGAAGAATCGAATCAGGATTCGACAACTGTACAAGGAAGACTGGAAGACCTGGCTCGGCGACCAGAGCGGCGATCGCGATGGAGGACCAACCGATCCCCGCATCGCCCTCATTCTTGTGGACGCCGACTCAGCCATGTACATGAAGGTCAATAAGCCCAGGCCGATTGTTCTCTTCGAGACGCTCAAAGGAATGGTTACCGGCAATCGCCCCGTGCTTGGAGATATCCGTGAGGTAACCGGAGCGGAATTGATGGATTAGGCAGAGCTTTTCACGGTTATCTGCCAAATTGTCACGGCGCCCCTCCAATTGGAGGGGCGCTTCGCGCATATTGGGACCTTGCTCTCACGTCACGATCCAACGCATGCACGAAGCAACTACGACGTCTATCGGCAACCACTCTGACCCGGGAGCGGCTCCAGCGGCTGGGGAAAAACTCCTCAAGCGGACACCTCTCTATTCGACCCACGTAGCCCTCGGCGCCAAGATCGTTCCGTTCGCGGGATTCGAGATGCCCGTCCAGTATCCGACCGGCATCACCGCGGAGCACAAAGCCGTGCGCGAGAAGGCCGGCCTCTTCGACGTCAGTCATATGGGTGAGTTCATCGTCCGCGGGACAGAGGCTGTCGAGTTCGTGAACTACGTGACGACGAACGATGTCGCCGCACTAAAACCTGGCCAGGCGCAGTACTCCACGATCCTGCGGGAAGACGGGACGATCGTCGACGACTGTCTCGTGTATCGCGCCGATGACCGCGTGCTGATGGTCGTCAATGGATCGAACATCGACAAGGATTTCGCGCATATCTCGCGCTTCGTCGGCGACTTCGACGTCACGCTCACCGACATCAGCGATCAGATTGCGTTGCTCGCGCTGCAGGGACCCGACGCTGCGCGAATTCTCCAACAGCACACCGACGTAGATCTGTCGAAGATCAAGTATTACGAGTTCACTACGGGGACGGTTGCCGGCGTCGACAACGTTTACATCTCGCGCACGGGGTACACGGGCGAAGATGGATTCGAGCTCTATTTCCCCGCCGAGCACGCGGAGAAGATCTGGAACGCGCTCACTGCGTCTGGTGAAGCGACGCCAGCGGGATTGGGTGCGCGCGACTCGCTGCGACTCGAGATGGGGATGGCGCTCTACGGCAACGATCTCGACGACACCACCACCCCGCTCGAAGCGTCGCTCGGCTGGCTCGTGAAATTCAAGAAAGGTGACTTCGTGGGGCGTGACGCGCTCGTTCGGCAAAAGGAAGAAGGGGTCAAGCGGAAGCTCGTTGGCTTCACGACTTCGGAGCGAGCGTTTCCGCGGCACGGCTACCCGGTGTTCGTGAATGGAGAGCCGAGTGGGGAAGTGAGGAGCGGGACGATGAGCCCAACGCTTGGGATTCCCATTGGGACTGCTTACGTGCCTCCGCAGTTTGCATCCGAGCGATCGCCGCTCGAGATCGAGATTCGCGGGAAGAGAGTGCCGGCAGTCGTTCAAAAGATGCCGTTCTACAAGAACGGGAGCAGGCTCTGAGTCTGTTGCGCACTTTCAGGTTGCTCTACTGCTGTGGCCATCGATGAGAGTCGCGGTGATAACGGTTTCGGATTCCGTGGTGGGTGGACACCGGCAGGATGCATCAGGCGCGCTGATCGCGGGGTGGGCGAAGTCGCGAAATCACGAGGTAGTTTCGAGTGTTGCCTGCGCGGACGAAACTGTGGACATCGTCCGCGCGCTTACCCGTGCAGCGGACGCGGAAGATGCGGAGCTCATTCTCACAACTGGTGGAACCGGCTTGTCGGCGCGAGACGTTACGCCGGAAGCTACGCGCGCGGTGATCGATCGCGAGGCTCAGGCTATCGCCGAGCGCATTCGAGTGCTGGCGCTGCAGAGTTTTCCGCGCGCGGCGCTGGGACGCGGGATTGCCGGCGTGCGCGGGCAGACGCTCATCGTGAATCTTCCTGGTTCGCCGAGTGGGGTCCGTGATGCGCTCGAGGGAATCGATCCGATCATCTCGCATGCATGCGACGTGTTGCGCGGGCGAGTGACCGAGCACGGTCCGAGCGCGAGGCGGTCCGCAGAATGAGATATCAGTGTCCAACGCCGTGATTTGGCGCGCTCGATGAAAGTTCTCATCACTCTCACGGACGTCGAGCCCGCGGTCAGGCTCAACGCCGTGCTCGAGGCGGCGGGAACTCAAACCGCGGTCGTGTCTCCGCTCGATGATTTGCGCGGCGAGATCAAGCGGTTCAAGCCGGATCTCATCGTGCTCACCGGCGGACTCGCGGACCCAGCGACGCTGCAGATAGTGCGCGACGAGTTGTGGAGTGGCACGGCGCTAATCGGACTCGCCGAAGTCGAAGATCCGGAGCTGCGCGAGCGACTCCGGATGATGGGGTTCGTCAACATCTTCACGAAACCCATCTCGGCCGACGAGCTGTATCTCGCGGTACGGCGCGTAATCGATCGAAAGCGTCTCACCGATTTGACGGGATTGATCGGGCAGTCCGAAGCAATCAATGAAGTGCTGCTCAAGATCGAGCAGATTGCGCCAGTGTCGAGCACCGTCATCATCGAGGGAGAGAGCGGAACTGGAAAGGAGCTCGTCGCGAACGCGATCCATCGTCTGAGCCCGCGGCGCGGCAAGCCGTTCATCGCGGTGAACGCCGGCGCGCTTCCGGAGACTCTCATCGAGAGCGAGCTGTTCGGGCATGAGAAGGGCGCGTTCACGGGCGCGGCCGAGCGAAGGATCGGACGGTTCGAGCTCGCTGATACCGGCACGCTGTTTCTCGACGAGATCGGTGAGATTCCGCCATCGACGCAGGTGAAACTCCTTCGCGTGTTAGAGGAGAGGAAGCTCACCCGGGTTGGTGGAACGACGCCTATTCCGATCGATGTGCGAGTCGTTGCCGCGACGAATCGTCCGCTGAGGGAGAGCGTTGAAGAAGGATTGTTCCGCGCCGATCTCTACTACCGTCTCAATGTCCTCAGTATCTATCTGCCACCGCTCCGCGAGCGGCGCGACGACATCCCGCTGCTCGTGCGACGTTTCATCAAGGAGTTCTCGTCGCAGCACGACAGGCCGTTTCATGGCATCTCGGCGGAGGCGATGCAGATTTTGATCAGCTACCCGTGGCCTGGCAACGTGCGCGAGCTGCGGAATCTCATCGAGAGCATGGTGGTGCTCGCGCCGGGACGCGAGATCGGTCCCGAAGACATTCCGCGCGCGATCAGAGAGGGTGGGGCGGCGAGATTTCTGCCGGTCCACATTGGCCCGGTTGTGCGCGGCGCGGTTGGCGCTGAGGGAAAGGAGCTCGAGTTCCTCGTGCGCAGCATGCTGGAGCTGAGACTTCAGGTGGAGGAGCTGCGCCGCCGCCTCGACGAAGAGCATCGCGACGGTCGCCGCTTCCTCGGCGAAGTTCATTCAGTACCGGAGCCCGCACTCGGTTCTGGCACGACCGCGGGAGTGAGCGGAATCGAGCCGCCGAACCAACCACCGCCGCCAAGTACTGTGACGATTACCCCGGGGATGACGATGGCGGAGATCGAGAGAGCGGCGATCGAAGCGGCGCTGAGAGATACGCGCGGGAACCGGCGGAAAGCCGCGGAGCTGCTCGATATCGGTGAGCGGACGTTGTATCGGAAGTTGCGCGATTATGGGATTGCGCCGGAGGAACTGGCGCGCACCACGCCCGGATAAGCGGTCAGTCTGGCATCGCGAGAACCGCACGTCACTGCTTCCGGCCTTCCGCAGTGCAACAGGAAACGAATCCGCCTGACTACAGTCTTTTATGTATGGCCTCGAATTCGTCCAACACCCAGCACCCGATCCGTCCCATCAGGGTCGACAGCCGGAACTACATGGTCTCGCTCCGACTCGGCTACGACGGAATCGAGTACATCGGTCGGCTCTGGTTTGAGGACACCGCCGACCCCAGGCTAGCGTATCAGGATCACGGCGCGATTCCGGGTGCGACCATCGAAGAAGCGGTCCGGAAGGCGAACGCCTTAACCGACAGCGAACTCCAGCACCGCTGTCACCGCGCGCTCAGCGAGAAGAGGCGTTTCGTCAAGCTGCGGATTGCGACTGACAAGATGCTCCACCAGATCAAGTATCTGAATCGCGTCGTCGTGAATCTTCAGAACGGTATGATCGACCGCGACGGCGGGCACGCGGAGATCGAAGAAATCCAGAAGCAGATTCAGGCAATCGTGAAGACGTTTCCGATCCATGCCGGAGTAGAAGGCGACTGACGAGCGGAGCCCGCCTCATGGCGGTGGGTCGTTCAGCGGAATGTTGTGGTCGCGCAAGATCTTTTTCAGTCGCTCATTTTCATTGAAGGCATCGAGGCACGTCCGGTGCAGCTCCTCCAGGGTTTTCCGGAGTTCATCGTTAGTGAGCGCGAGGCGCTCCATATCTGCGGCGATTTTTTGCCAAGTCGCGCCCGGTATACCACTGTCGGGATCTTTAGCCACTGATGAGGTCCCCATTTTTGACAAGTGGGGTGCAGGCCGCGTAGAGCGTGCCATTGGGCCGCATCGGGCCCCGGCACTCATTTGAATTGTACGGTAATGCTCCTTGCGGTGCCGCTTACACGGCCGTATTTAGCCGCGATGGACCAGGCCGAAATCAATCGCGTGGATACCGAGGTAGCTCTGCACTCCCACGTCAGGGACGCGGTGCTCAGGCATGAGCCCACCGCAAAAATTCGTGACGC
>CADDZN010000043.1 GCA_902812375.1 bacterium
ACACTAGTGTCTCAATGCAAATAACAAAAGAAAGGAGCCCTGGTGTTATAGACCAGATCGCCATTGGGATCGATCCGCTAAATCCGATCAATCCGCTTCATCTGGTTCAAACTTCCGTCTCGGTGGCCAGACCTCTTTGGTGTTAGTAGCCAGACGAAGCAATCCGCCTTTTCCGCTTCGTCCGCGGCTACTTCCGCGATAACCTTCCTCGTAGTAGCCAGAGGATGGACACAACACCCTTGAATCGTTGTGGCCAGAAATCTTTGCCTAAACCGTCCCTCCCCTATTGAGCCGGCACCCGAAATGCCCTACTTTCCCACCGTAGCCACAAATCGTTCCAGTCAGAATCCGACATGATCAACTCCGCGAATAATCGAATTTTCCACAAGCCGTCCGAGCTTCGACTCGAGACGACGGAGAGATTCTGCGCGGATACAAAGGCTGACTCGTAGCAAGTTGCACAGATAGCGCGCAGAAGGACCTCTCCCAAATCGGTAGAGGTCCTTTTTTTATGTCACCGCGGTACTCAGAGGAGCCCAAGGCTCCGGGATTGGCGATGACGGACAAGCAGGGGCTGTACGATCCGGCTTATGAGCACGATGCATGTGGCATCGGCTTCGTTGCGCACATTCATGGCGTGCGCTCGCGCGACGTCGTCATCAAGTCGCTCGAGCTGCTCGACAATCTCTCGCATCGCAGCGCTGTCGCCGCCGACGCGTGTACCGGCGATGGCGCAGGCATTCTGCTCCAGGTGCCGCACGTCTTTCTGAAACGAGTCTGCGGAGCCGCCGGAATTTCGCTCCCCGATGCCGGAAGCTACGGCGTCGGTATGGTGTTTCTGCCTTCGCGCGTCCCGGATCGTATCGCCTGCGAGCGTCTCATCGAGCGTATCGTCACCGACGAAGGCTGCTCCGTACTCGGCTGGCGCGACCTACCTGTCAATGATGATGTCCTCTCGATCCCGACGCGGCGCGCGCGACCCGTCATGCGCCAGATCTTTGTCGCGCGGATGGGCGTTGAGCGCGACGTCGACAGCAACTACGCATTCGAGGTTACGCTCTACGTAATACGCCGCCGCATCGAGGCCGCGCTGCGCGAGCTGCCGAAAGCGAGCGACTGCTACGCTGCCAGCTTCTCATCGCGCACGATCGTTTACAAAGGGATGCTGAGGCCCGATCAGCTCGCTCCGTTCTACCACGATCTCCGCGAGCCCGACCTGACCACCGCGATCGCACTCGTGCATTCACGCTTCTCGACCAACACCTTCCCGTCGTGGCGCTTGGCCCATCCGTACCGGTTTCTGTGCCATAACGGCGAGATCAACACTCTGCGCGGTAATCTGAGCTGGATGCGCGTCAGAGAATCGTTGATGTCCTCGGCGCGCTTCGGCGGACGCCTCTCCTCGCTGCTGCCGGTGTGCGGGGAGAACCAGAGTGATTCGGCCTCGCTCGACAACGTGCTGGAGTTGCTCACCCTCGCCGGTCGGCCGCTCGCGCACGCGATGGCGATGCTCGTTCCCGAAGCGTGGGAAAGCCACGCCACAATGTCTGACGAACGGAAATCGTTTTACGAGTACCACGCCTCACTGATGGAGCCGTGGGATGGGCCAGCCGCCGTCGCATTCACCGATGGTCGGCAGGTCGCCGCAATGCTCGATCGAAATGGGCTGCGGCCAGCGCGCTACGTAATCACCGCAGATGACTTCGTCGTCCTCTCTTCCGAGGCGGGCGCTCTGCCCATCCCGGTCGAGAATATTCGCGCCAAAGGACGGCTCGAGCCCGGAAAAATGCTCGTAGTCAACACGACCCAGGGCCGAGTGCTGGACGACGAGGCGGTGAAGACAGAGCTCGCTTCCGTGCGCCCCTATCGGCGCTGGGTCGCGGAGCAGCGCGTCGACCTCGCGACGCTGCTGAAGGACAAAAATCCGGATGCCATAGCTCGCACACCACGCACAGGCGGAGACCTCGACAAGGATTCAGGCGCATCTATCCCGCTCAACATTCGTCAACGCGCGTTCGGCTACACCACCGACGAGCTCAAGATGGTCCTCAGCCCCATGGCAGAGACCGGTGAAGAGCCAACGGGATCGATGGGCAACGACACCCCGCTCGCAGTGCTGTCGAAGCGGCCGCAACTCCTCTCGTCGTACTTCCGGCAGATGTTCGCGCAGGTTACGAATCCCGCGATCGATCCAATTCGCGAGCAGCTCGTGATGTCGCTCGCGATGAACCTCGGCCCAATGGGAAATCTGCTCGAGGAATCTCCAGAGCACGCGCGCCAGATTCGTATCGCACAGCCGGTGCTGACGGAGCGCGACGTCTTTGCATTGCGCGAAGTTGCCGATCCGCCCCTGCGCGCGGTGACGCTCAACACTGTATTTGCCGCAGGTGACGATCACGCGCTCGAGGTCGCGGTCGACGACCTATGCCGTTCGGCGAGCGAAGCCGTTTCATCCGGCTGCGGAATTCTCATCTTGAGCGACCGAGGCGTCGACGCAGCACGCGCACCAATCCCTGCACCGCTCGCCGTTTCAGCCGTACATCACCATCTCATTCGAGAAGGGCTGCGCAGTCGCGTGAGTCTCATCTCCGAGACTGGCGAGGCGCGAGAGGTCTCGCACATCGCGCTGCTGATCGCGTACGGCGCGAGTGCTGTCCATCCGTATCTGGCGCTCGAGTGCGTTGCCGCGCTCGCGCGTCCCGGCGCCGCCACCGACAAACCGCACGGCGCCGCAGCGCAGGAACGCTACATCAAAGCGCTCGGCAAAGGTCTGCTCAAGCTCATGTCGAGGATGGGAATCTCGACGTTGCAGAGCTATTGCGGCGCGCAGTTGTGGGAGGCGGTCGGACTTGGCAGCACACTCGTCGAGCGGTTTTTTCCCGGTACTCCTTCTCTGGTTGGCGGTGTCGGGATGGAGCTAATCGCCGAGGAGACGCTGCGACGGCACAGCGACGCATTCGCGACTGACGTGGATATCACGCGACTCGATGTGGGTGGCGAATATCAATACCGCGTGCAGGGCGAGCATCACAACTGGAATCCGCTGACCATCGCCAAGCTGCAGCACGCGACGCGTGGGAATAGTTACTCGACGTTCAAGGAATTCAGCGCGCTGGCCAGCGACGAGACGCGGAGTCAGTCGACGCTGCGTGGCTTGCTCGATTTCGTCGAGCGCGAGGCGATTCCCATCGACGAGGTCGAGTCCGCGGCGCAAATCACCCGTCGCTTCATGACTGGCGCGATGTCTTTTGGCTCGCTGAGCGCCGAAGCGCATCAGACCCTCGCGATCGCGATGAACAGACTCGGCGGACGTAGCAACAGCGGTGAGGGCGGTGAAGATCCAGCGCGCTTTGGCACCGAGCGCAACAGCTCGATCAAGCAGGTTGCGTCGGCGCGCTTTGGTGTGACCGCGGAATATCTGGTCAGCGCGACAGAGCTACAGATCAAGATCTCGCAGGGCGCCAAGCCCGGTGAGGGTGGTCAGCTCCCAGGGCACAAAGTCGACGCGGTGATCGCGCGCACTCGTCATTCGACGGCGGGCGTGACGCTCATCTCGCCCCCGCCGCATCACGACATCTACTCGATCGAAGATCTCGCGCAGCTTATCTACGATCTCAAGGCAATCGCGCCAAAAGCGGCGGTCTCGGTGAAGCTCGTCTCCGAGGCCGGAGTGGGAACCGTCGCGGCCGGCGTCGCGAAGGCGCGGGCTGATCTCATACTGATCTCCGGCGATTCTGGCGGCACTGGCGCTTCTCCGCTCTCGTCGATCATGCGCGCCGGCAGTCCATGGGAGCTTGGGCTGGCGGAGACGCAACAGACGCTGGTGATGAACGGCTTGCGCGGTAGAGTCCGTCTACAGACTGACGGTCAGCTCAAGACCGGGCGCGATGTAGTGGTCGCCGCCATGCTCGGCGCCGACGAGTTCGGGTTCGCGACAGCACCGCTCATTGTCGAGGGATGTCTGTTGATGCGGAAGTGTCATCTCAATACGTGTCCAGTCGGGATCGCGACGCAGGATCCGGAGCTCCGCGCAAAGTTCAATGGGCAGCCCGAGCACGTGGTGAATTATTTCTTCTTCGTCGCCGAGGAAGTGCGCGAGATCATGGCGCGTTTGGGTGTGCGATCGATGGACGAGATCATTGGCCGCACTGATTTGTTGCGCGCGGTTCCGCTCTCTGGCAACGCCAAGGCAAGCACCCTCGATCTGTCCGCGCTGCTGCACCTGGCGATGCCGGTGACACGCACGCGGGCAGGCAGAGTCGCTCGCCGTCACATCCGACTCGGACTCAATCGGCCCGAGGAAGACGGCAGGTTGAACACCAAACTCCTCGGACTGGCGACCCCCGCACTCACGCGCGGTGAGCGTATCAGAGAGAGTTTGCCGATCAGCAACGCCGATCGCGCGGTTGGAGCGCGGCTGTCGGGAGAGATCGCTCGTCGGTTCGGCGCTGGCGGGCTTCCCGAAGAAAGCATCGTGTTCAGGTTCAGCGGCTCGGCTGGCCAGAGCTTCGGCGCGTTCGCCGCACGCGGGCTATCTCTGGAGCTGGAAGGAGAAGCGAATGACTACGTTGGAAAGGGACTTTCTGGCGGACGTCTCATCGTGCGCCATCCGCGCGCCGCGCAGTTCATTCCTGACCAGACGGTACTGATCGGTAACACAGTTCTATACGGCGCGACATCCGGCGAGGCCTACTTTGCGGGAGTCGCGGGCGAACGGTTCGCGGTGCGCAACAGTGGAGCGAGCGCGGTTGTCGAAGGAGTCGGCGACCATGGTTGCGAGTACATGACCGGCGGGACCGTCATCGTGCTAGGACGCACAGGGCGAAATTTCGCCGCTGGAATGAGTGGCGGGGTCGCGTTCGTGCTCGATGAGTTTGGTGAGCTTGCGCGACAGTGCAATACCGGCATGGTGGACCTCGCGCCAGTTACAGAATCAGCCGATCGCGAGCTGTTGCGCCGGCTCGTCGAGCAACACGCCCGGCTCACAGGCAGCGCGCGCGCAAAACGAGAGCTTGGCCAATGGGATCGTGCGCTGAAGCATTTTGTCGCCGTCGTCCCGCGCGAGTATCGGAAGGCGATCGAGCGCCGGCCTGATGCTGTTGCAGGACAGATGCGGAGCGCGCGTCATGGCTGACCCGAAGGCGTTTCTCACGCTTCGCCGCGCAACTCCCGAGCGTCAGGCCGTCGACGAACGCGTTGGTCATTGGGGCGAGTTCTATCGTCCCGCCCCGGAAGCGGCGGTTCGCACGCAGGCCGCGCGCTGCATGGATTGCGGTGTCCCCTTCTGTCAGGGCGACACGGGTTGTCCAGTGCGAAACATCATTCCCGAATGGAACGCGCTCGTCGAGCGCGGGGATTGGAGAGAAGCGCTCGACTCCCTGCAGGCGACGAATAATTTTCCGGAGCTAACCGGCCGGCTTTGCCCTGCGCCCTGTGAGTCCGCGTGTGTGCTCGGCGTCGTCAACGAGCCAGTCGCAATTCGCCACATTGAGCAGACGATCGCGGATCGCGGGTTCAGAGAGGGTTGGATCGTGCCGCGCCCGCCACGGCGAGCTACGGGATTTAGAGTCGCGGTGATCGGCTCTGGCCCCGCGGGGTTGGCGGCCGCGCAACAGCTCCGGCGCTTTGGACACAACGTCGTGGTGTTCGAGAAGAGTGAGCGAGTCGGTGGATTGCTCCGCTACGGTATTCCGGAGTTCAAGCTCGAGAAGTCGGTGCTCGATCTCCGACTGTCTCAGTTGGAGGCCGAAGGTGTACAGTTCCGGGCAGGGGTCGAAGTTGGAGAGGACATTGCGACCCAGGATCTCCGTGCCGAATTCGATGCGATCTGCATTGCGAGCGGTGCCGACGCTCCGCGAGATCTCGACGTTCCGGGACGAGATCTAGCAGGGATTTATCTCGCGATGGATTTTTTGACTGCGCAAAACCGGAGACTCGAGGGTGTCGGCTGTGACGGTCTCGACGCGCGCGATCTGCGAGTTGTGATCATCGGTGGTGGCGATACCGGATCGGACTGTGCGGGCACCTGTGTACGTCAGGGTGCGCGAAGTGTGACTCAGTTCGAGCTTCTGCCGCAGCCCCCCGTTACTCGATCGCCGAGCACGCCGTGGCCGTTGTGGCCGATGCAACTGCGCACTTCACATGCGCACGAAGAGGGATGCAGCAGGGATTGGAGCGTCGCGACAACGGCCTTTTCCGGAGAGGACGGACGCGTGCAACGGATTCGCGCGGTTCGCCTCCAGAGAAAGGTTTTTTCTGACGGCCGTTCGGATTTCGTCAGCATTCCTGGTTCAGAGTTCGACGTCGAAGCCGATCTGGTTCTGCTCGCGATGGGTTTCAGTGGTCCCAGAAAAAGCCGGTTACTTGTCGATCTTGGGGTTGAACTCGACGCTCGGGGCGCGATTGCAACCGACCTCGCGCACCGCACGAGCGTGCCCGGAGTATTCGCAGCCGGAGACGCGCGCCGCGGCGCATCGCTTATAGTGTGGGCAATCCGTGAGGGGCGAGACGCAGCGGAGAGTATCAACTCCTGGCTGGCCACTAACACAAGAGATCTCTGATCGCACTGGCTCCTAGGTGCTTCGAATGGCCAGTACGTTCGAGGGTTGAACTGCGCGGATGCGGCGGAAGAAAGCTGAAAAAGGCGGATTGGATCAGAGTGGCGCTTAGAGATTCTCTCACCAGGGCTCCTTTCTTTTTTGTTATTTGTATTGAGACATCTCTCTGGCGGGCAGAAGCCAGCCCGAGCGGCAGTGAATAAAGAATCCCGGCTCCGGCGTCCGGAGCTGTAACTCCAACAGGAGCGCCTCCGCCTTTTTCCGTTTTCTTCCGCGGCTGTTTCCGCGTTCTTTCACCTTCCGCAGTTGGGCCATTCCGCCACTCGAACCACTTCGAGCGCGACGTGGCCGGCAATCTTTGGTCAGAGTGGCCAGTCGAAGCGCGCGAGGAGTACGACTTATTCGAATGCCTTGGCGATAATGTGTTGCGCCTCGTCCTGGATGCGCCGCAGATGCTCGACGCCGCGAAAGCTCTCGGCGTACAACTTGTAAATATCCTCCGTCCCCGACGGCCGAGCGGCAAACCATCCGCTCTCAGCCACCACTTTCAGTCCACCGATGGGGTTGGTGGTTCCCGGCGCCGTCGTCAGCATCGCCGTTATCTTCTCGCCCGCGAGTTCCGTTTCCTGAACATCCTTTGGAGATAGCCGGGCCAATATTTTTTTCTGCTCCGGCGTCGCTGGCGCATCGATGCGCTCGTATGCCGGATCACCGAACTCCCGGGTGAGATCCGCGTAGAGCTCGCCAGGATCCTTGCCGGTAACCGCGGTCATCTCGGCGGCGAGCAGTCCCATGATGATTCCATCCTTGTCGGTGGTCCATACGCTGCCATCGCGGCGCAGGAACGACGCGCCCGCGCTCTCTTCTCCGCCGAATCCGATCGCGCTGCTCACCAATCCGTCGACGAACCATTTGAACCCAACCGGGACTTCTTTGAGAGGCCTGCCAAGCCGCGCAGTCACGCGATCGATCATGCTGCTGCTGACGATCGTCTTCCCCACCCCCGCGTCGCGCGGCCACGCTTGTCGATGCGTGAAGAGATACTCGATCGACACGGCGAGATAGTGATTCGGATTCAGCAACCCCACGCTCTTCGCGACGATGCCGTGGCGATCATGATCGGTGTCGCACGCCCAGGCAACGTCGAACCGATCCTTCATCCCGATCAGACGCTGCATTGCGTAAGGCGACGAGCAGTCCATCCTGATCTTTCCATCCCAGTCGACGGTCATGAAGCGAAAGGTCGGGTCGACAACTTCGCTCACCACAGTCAACGGAATCCTGTAGCGCTCGGCGATCGCATCCCAGTAATGCACACCTGCCCCGCCCAGCGGATCGACCCCGAGCTTTAGGCGCGCGGAACGAATCGCATCGAAGTCGATGACGTTGCCGAGGTCGGAGACGTAGGCGGTCATATAGTCGCGCCGGTGCGTGGTCGAAGCGCCTTTCGCTCGCTCGAATGGAATCCGCCGAACTTGCTTCAGTCCGTCCACGAGAAATGCGTTCGCCTGATTCTGGATCCAGCCGGTCACGGCCGCGTCCGCTGGCCCGCCGCTCGGCGGATTGTATTTGAATCCGCCGTCCTCGGGTGGATTGTGCGAGGGCGTGATCACGATTCCATCGGCGAGCCCCGTCCCTCGGCCACGGTTATAGGTGAGAATCGCGTGTGAGATGACTGGTGTGGGAGTGAAGCTATCCCGGTCATCTATCATTACCTCGACGTCGTTGGCGGCGAGCACCTCGAGCGCGGAAGCGAACGCGGGCTCGGAAAGGGCGTGGGTGTCGATGCCAAGAAACAGTGGACCATCGATCTGGTTCTGACGGCGATAGAGGCAAATCGCCTGAGTAATCGCGAGGATGTGCTCCTCGTTGAAGGAGCAGTCGAGCGAAGTGCCGCGATGACCGGAGGTTCCGAACGAGACCTTCTGGGCCGGGATCGCGGGGTCGGGCTCGAGGACGTAATACGATGTGACGAGCCGGGGAACGTTCGCGAGGATGGATTCCGGGGCAGGTTTGCCAGCGAGAGGGCTCAGCTTCATGGGTAATGAGGGCGGTGGCTTGGCGTGTGCGCAGGAAGTGCACCGGCAATTGCGATAAATCGTCTGCCTGCGTACGTTCCAAAAGGTCGACACCGCCGCGGGAATTCAGTCACCAGCCCGCGGTTTTCTTCCCGAAAATCGGGAAGGTCCGGGCGCTGCTGGCGACGCCGCCTCGCAAGGTCGGACGAGGGCACGTGATTCAGTCAGTCGAGAAAGTGGCTCCGCTGCCAATCCAGGCGGAAGTATCCCAACATTTCGGTGCCGCACTGCATGATGCCGTGACAACGAGCATCGCTTCCATGGACGAGCTGCACGAACGGCTCACCCCATGTGTGAAGTTCCTGCGAGCGTCGAATGTTGGGCCGGTACAAATGATCTTGAGCATCAAGGCCTGCGCGAGAGATCATGCGAAAGCGATGCAGGCTCGTGGGCACGAGTTCGCGGTTTCGCAGGTCAACATGTTGATGGAGCAGATCGTCAAATGGGCGATCATCGAGTACTATAGTTCGGACTAGCATCTCAGCAGGCAGGCGGCGGAGTTTTCATCGCCTTCTTTTTGGTCCCGCAATTCAGATCAGATTAGCATCCGAGCGCGCAAGGGCACCGCGATTGCGAATAATTCCCGCAACTCTCAGCCGCGTGGCGATGCCATGGCTTTCAAACTCATCTCTAGCGCGTTCTCTCCGAACGGCGCCATTCCATCCAGATACACCTGCGAGGGTGCCGACGCGTCGCCTCCACTCGAGTGGTCAGGCGCGCCGGATGGCACGCGCACATTCGCGCTGATCGTCGACGATCCGGACGCGCCCGACCCAGCAAAGCCGCAGCGCGTCTACGTGCATTGGGTGTTGTACAACTTGCCCGCGAGCATCTCCAAGCTCGCAGAGAACGCGGCGAAGGGTGGACTGCCGCAGGGCGCGGCACAGGGTAGCAACGACTGGGGGAAGCAGACCTACGGTGGTCCATGCCCGCCAATCGGGCGCCACCGCTACTTCTTCAAGCTGTACGCGCTCGATGGTCAGCTCTCGCTGAACAATCCCACCAAGGCGCAGTTGGAGAAAGCGATGCAGGGCCACATCCTCGGTAGCGCCGAGGTGATGGGGACGTACCAGAAGAGCAATTCATAGAGAGCGGGTGGTACCTGGGGTCTGACATCTCGATACTGAAAGCTTTTAACTGCAACTGAACGGGTGCGGGCTGTCAGTGGCACAGATGTCAGTGTTTCAGTTTACTACGCCCGGACTTACCTCTCTGGCGTTATAGCAACTGCCTGTGCCACGAATGGCGGCTAGTAGAGTCCCGACGTCGTAAACTGATAACTGTTATCTACGCTACTGACGGCCCGCACCCGTTCAGTTGCTGTTTCAGACTCTGGAAGTGCCGAGATGCTATGACGACCTCCTCCTATCAACTCCCTTGCGCCGCTCCGTACTGACATCAGCCGTGTCGCCCGTCCGGGATGATCTTCCCTTTTCCGCGTCGAACGAGCTCCAGATCCTTTCGATGTCTCCGGGAGAGATGTGAACCGGCGCGCCTGAGAGGATGCCTGTGATGTTTCGGAACGGCCGGCCGAGGTGCATGCCATCGTGATCGATGCTGAACTCGCGAATTCGCTTGTCGTGAATCGATCCACGCATCTTGAGCACCGTCAGGCCGCGCTTCATCTCGCCGAACATCTCTACGTAGCGCAGAAGTATGATGGAGTCCGTGAGCGTGGAGATGTGCGTCTCGGTAATCGAGGTTCCGCCCATCAGGCTCGCCGTGGTTGAAGTGAAGAGACCGGTGATCTCCTGATGTTTGATGAACGACGTGATGCCGATCACAAACTCGCGGAAAGCCTTGATGGTGCCGACTCTCTCCAATGCGGAGAGACTGTCCAGCGCAACACGCTTCGGTTTGAATTCCTCAATGATCGACTGAATGGTAACCAGCCAGTCCTCGAGGCCGACGACCTCGGGATAATCGCAGATCACCCGCAGCATTCCGTCGCGCTCCATCCTGTCGAAGTCGACGCCCCAGCCACTCGCGTTCCGGAACAGTTGCTCTCTGCTCTCCTCGAACGCGAGCAGCAGGCAGCGCTCACCGTTTTTGGCCCCACCCTCGAGGAATTGCGTGACGGTGAGGGTCTTGCCGGTACCTGTTGCGCCGGACACGAGGATCACGGAATCCCGGAAGAAGCCGCCGCCGCACATTTCGTCGAGCTCGGCGTTTCCGGATGAGATTCGAACGTCCGACGATTTCTGACGCAGTTGAATCGCCGACAGCGGGATGACGATCATCCCGCCGTTCGGAATGATCGTGAAAGGGTATTCGCCCTTCTGGTGATCCGTGCCGCGGAATTTGAGAATCTCGATCGTACGGCGCCGGTTCTCGTCCTCGAGCGCGTTGCGGAGAATCATCACGTTGTCGGCGATGAATTCCTCGACACCGAACCGCGCGACCGGACCATAGTCATCCGTGCGCTCGGCCGTCATCACCGCCGTAACGCCCATGCTCTTGAGAGCTGACGCGATTCTGAACAGCTCGCGGCGAACGATCGACTGATCCGAGAACTGCGAGAACACCGCTCCGAGTGAGTCCACGGATACGCGAGTAGCCTTCACTTTTTTCACGGCGTTCTCGACGCGAGCCAGCAGCGCGCCGAGGTCGAAGTTTCCGCTTTCAATGGTATCGATATGCGGATCGGGCGATGCATCCACAAAGGCGAACCGCCCTTCTTTCTCCCACTGCGGCAGGTTCCAGCCGAAGCTCTGCATGTTCTCGCGAATGTCTGACGCCGATTCCTCGAAGGTTACGAAGACGCCGTTCTCGTTGTAGTCGCTGATTCCGGAAGCAAGGAACTGCACCGCGAACACTGTCTTGCCGCTGCCCGCGGTGCCAGAGACCAGCGTCGTCCGGTTCTTCGGCAATCCCCCTTTCGCAATTACGTCGAAGCTCGCGATTCCTGTCGGGAGCTTCTCAATCGCTTCGGATGTATTGTCGTTGATGGCGGTCGCGGTCATGAGGCGTCCTTTGCGCGGTTATCGTTTTTGAGCTCCGGTCTCACCTCGAGGCCGAATAAGACTTTCTCTTTATCGGATAGATCGCCAATCACGCGACGCAAGGGCGGCGGTAACTGCTTGATCAGCGTTGGAGTGGCGAGGATTTTTTCGTCCTCCGCGAGCTGCGGATACTCCAGGACATCGATGATCTCGAGATCATACCGACCATCGAGTTCCTGCTCACAAATCCGCTGCAGATTGGAGATCGCCGCGGATGTGCGTGGACTCGTGCCAGTTACATATAGCTTCAGGAGATATTTGTTGGACAGATGGTCCTCCTCGCTCGCATTTTATTGCATCGCGAGCCGAGACAAAATTTCCGGGCACAACCATTCGGCACTCGGACACGGGACAGAACCAGTCGAGCACGCAGTCTGCAGTAGGAACGATTGTTCACTGCAGAAAGCGCACAAATCGTGCTATGGTGTCGCACCTGCGCCACAATGAGTTGAGATGGTCGACACAACGGAAATAGCGGATACGGGGATGCGGCGTCGCGCGAGCGACTCCCAGAGCCGCGACCGACTCCGCGGCATCATCGAGCGGCTACCTGACGGCATAGTCGTAGTCGATACCATGGGGAATATCCGCTTCGCTAATCCGGCAGCCGAACGACTCTTTGGGCGCACCGCCAAGGAGCTGATCGGCACCCCTTTTGGCTTCCCTCTCATCATCGGGGAAACCACTGAAATAGACATCGTCCAGCGAGGCGGCGCCGATATCTGCTACGCCGAGTTGCGGGTGGTGGACACCGAGTGGGAAGATCAGCAGATGAAGCTCGTCGCGCTTCGCGACGTCACTGACCGCAAGCGCGCCGACGAACGCGCACATCAGCTAACCCGGGAGCGGGAGGCGCGCCTGGAGGCCGAGGCCGCCAGTCAGGCGAAATCGGAGTTTCTCGCGATAATGTCCCATGAGCTGCGGACACCGCTCAATGCCGTCCTTGGTTACGCGGAATTGCTGGAGCTCGGGATATCGGGCCCGCTTACCGATGCCCAACGCCAGCAACTCAGCCGCATCGGACTGAGTGGCCGCCATCTCCTCGGCCTGGTGAATGAAGTCCTGGATCTCGCCAAAGTCGAAGCGGGGCGGCTCTCGGTTCGATCGGCGCCCGCGAGTGCCGGCGATGCGATCGCTTCGGCAGTCGCACTCATTCAGCCACAGGCAGCAGCGCACGGGTTGGAGCTTGAGGTCTGTCCGCTGTCCGATCCCGCGCCCGGGTACGTCGGCGACGACGAGAGAGTCAGGCAGATTCTGGTCAATCTTCTGTCGAACGCGGTGAAGTTCACTCCCGTGGGTGGGAAGATCGAGATCGAAGCGAGCACGACGGTGGTGCCTGACCGGGACGCGCGTCTGCTGGCCAACAGGGCTTACGTGGCGTTCCGGGTGTCTGATTCGGGCGTTGGCATTCCCCAGGACAAGCTCATTTCGATCTTCGATCCGTTCGTCCAGGCGGATTCCGGCCACACCCGATCGAAGGAAGGTAGTGGCTTGGGCCTCACGATAAGCCGTCGTCTCGCGAGGTTGATGGGCGGCGACCTCACGGTGAAGAGCGGCCAGGGCAAGGGTGCAACGTTCACGTTGTGGTTGCCGGCCGTTGAGGCAAAAGATGGGCAACTCGCGGTCACTCCAGCGGTACAAAGTGTCACGACCACGCCCACCGCTGAGAAGAGTGTGGAGGGGATGGCAGATGTGGGCGAGACGCTGGTCCAGGAGCTCAACCAAATTCTGGAGACGATCGTCGCCCGTATCCGGACCGATGAGAGTCTCAGCATCTCAGCCGGCCTGCGATTCTCCCAGCTCGCCGATCACATCGGGACTTTCCTTGCGGATATCGCGAGCGCACTTGTTGTAATCGAGGAGTTTGGCGGCCAGCCATCTCCAATTCTGGCCGATGCCGCGGAAATCCAGCGGCTAATCTCCGAGCGACACGGGATGCAACGGGCCCGGCTCGGATGGACGGAGTCGTCGATGCGCCGGGAGTTCATGATCATCCGGGAGGAGCTCGCGCGGGTGGTGCAGCGCGGCTTCCGGCAAGGGCGACAGCTTCAGGTCGAGGATGCGGTCGCCGTCCTCGAGCGGTTCATCGATCAGGCGGAGTTCGTGACGGTGAGGGCGCTCGAGGCGGCACGGACCGGGTAATGAGGTCTAGGTACTTCCTCGAGTTTTGAACTGCAACAGAACGGGTGCGAGAACTGGCATTTCGTAGCCTGTAAGATGAACTACAACTGAACGGGTGCGAGGCGGGAGCAACGACGTGGCCAGTTTGCCAGTTCACTACGTCGGGACGGCAGTACTCGCCTTCGAAGCACAGGCAGTACTTACCGCGCTCCGACCCGTCTGCACCGCAGTGACTCGCAAACTCGGAACGGTTTTACTCCCGCCTCGCACCCGTTCTGTTGCTTTTAGAGACTTTGAGGTACAAGACGCCAGTTCTCGCACCCGTTCAGTTGTAGTTCATCTTACAGGCTACGAGATGCCAGTTCTCGCACCCGTTCTGTTGCAGTTAAAGAC